>NZ_AKZL01000024.1:0-58221 GCF_000282755.1 Shewanella sp. POL2 | reverse complement strand
GGGTGCGTCAGCAAATCGATGTAGCAACGGCAATCAAAACTAGCCGTTTTACCTGTACCGGTTTGAGCCGCGGCTAGCACATTTTTCCCCGCAAGAATGCTGGGAATGGCCTGAGCTTGTATTGGCGTAGGGCTTTGGTAACCCAGTTCAGTCACGGCTTTGATAAGCGCGCTGTGTAATCCAAGTTGGGTGAATGGCATTGAGGATCTCAACTAAATGATTTATTGGCAAACTGTTGGCGTGGCGCAAACAGCGAAGCAGGTCGCTATTATAGCAGTAGCATTGTTGAAATAGGGGATTATCTCAACTTTGCGGTTAGTTCGAGGGGTTAATAAATGGGCTTACAAATTTGTAACTGGGCATGTATTAGATATTAACATTGCTGCAATTAGGCGGCTGATATGATTAACTAAAGTAATGTTAAATACGCCTGACGAGCGAGCTTTCAGGCGTTATCGCCAAATTCAATACGCCTAGCATTCGTTTTACCAGCTTGCTTAGGGTAAGCATTACAACAACGCGTTGGTATAAATATAAAAAGGACAATAAAGAATGAGAAAAACCACCCTATCCCTTGCGATATTGTTATCGTTCACCGGCCTTGTAGGCTGCCAATCCCAATCAGACCAAACCTCGCCAAGTAAAGTGGTTAGTGGTGAAGTTAGCACGGTTTCTTTTGCGCAGTTTAGTAATGCTTTTATCGATGATTTGTGGCAATTATCACCAACATGGGCGCTATATAGCGGCAAGCATGTTAATGATGGCTATTTAGAAATCCCCAATGAAGCTAGCCGTGTTAAGACACTTGCCTTTGTAAAAACCCAGCAGGCGAAGCTGAAACAGTTTGAAATTAAGTCTCTGAGCTCTAACGAAACCATCGATTATCATTTGATTGATAACCTGCTAAACAGCATGGCGTGGGATATCACTGACTTTAAATCTTGGCAATGGGATCCCTCTAGCTATAACGTGGCGGGCGGTTTTGCACAAATCATCAATGAAAACTTTGCGCCGCTGGATGACAGATTACGCTCGGTATTGGCCAGGATGGAAAATATCCCAGCTTATTACGCCGCAGCAAGAAGTAATATATCGAAACCAACCCTAGAGCATACGGAACTTGCTGTAATGCAAAACCAAGGTGCGTTTTCGGTATTCTCCGATGATTTATTAAAACAAGTGGCGGATTCCGGTCTGTCGGATGCGGAAAAATCGCTATTTAAATCCCGCTTCGATACGGCAACGAAAGCAATTAATGAACATATTCGTTGGTTAAATGCACAGGTTGACTTGCTGAAAAAAGAAGGCGCCCGTAGCTTTAGGATCGGTGAAGAATTATACGAGCAAAAATTTGCCTTTGATATCCAAGCGGGCATGACGGCTAAACAGCTCTATCAAAAAGCCATGGCAGATAAAGATAGGGTCCAAGGTGAAATGGCCAAGATCACCGATAAACTTTGGCCTAAATATTTTACAACGCCAAAACCAAGTGATAATAAAATCGCCATCCGCCAATTAATTGATAAATTGTCGACTGAGCACGTTAAACGCGACGACTTTGTTAGCGAAGTCCGTAAACAAATTCCTGAGTTGATTGAGTTTGTAAATCAAAAAAAATTAGTGACTTTAGACCCAAAAAAACCATTAGTGGTTCGTGAAACTCCTGAGTATATGCGTGGTTATGCTGGAGCGTCGATTAGTGCCCCTGGCCCCTATGATAAATTAGGCAATACCTATTATAACGTCACGCCACTCGATGGTATGAATGATGAATCCGCTGAAAGCTATTTACGCGAATATAACCATTGGATATTACAGATTTTAAATATCCATGAGGCGATTCCAGGGCATTACACTCAATTAGTGTATTCCAATGAATCGCCAAGCTTAGTGAAAAGCTTATTTGGTAATGGCGCAATGGTCGAAGGTTGGGCTGTTTATACCGAACGCATGATGCTTGAAGAAGGTTATGGCAATTTCGAGCCTGAAATGTGGTTGATGTATTACAAGTGGAATCTACGTGTTATCTGTAACACGATCTTGGATTACAGCATTCATGTTAAAGGCATGACTGAAGATCAAGCCATCAGCCTGATGATGGATGAAGCCTTCCAGCAACGAGCTGAGGCTGAAGGCAAGTGGCGCCGTGCTACCCTAAGCCAAGTACAGCTGACCAGTTACTACTCGGGTTACCGTGAAATTTACGATTTCCGCGAAGAATATAAGCAGCTCAAAGGTAAGGATTTTGATCTCAAAGCATTCCATGAGAAGTTTTTAAGCTATGGCAGTGCGCCAGTGAAATATATTCGTCAGTTAATGCTAGAAAAATAAGCCAATAATTGAAAGGGTGCCATCAATGGCGCCTTTTCACTGGCTGTTTTGATATACATTGCGTGGATGAATACGTCTGAATTGATACAACGATTAATTTAGGCCATACAGCAGATTCTGTACGGCCTTGTTATAATTGTTCTTTCTGGAAGGCTGTTTTCGGTATTATTTTTTGTTGGGTAACTCAGCCATAATAGCTAATACATCTTCGTATGAAATGTTAAACTCTCGAGAAAGGTTAATAATTTTAGTCTTATAGGTTTGAATATTTTCTTGCTGTGCAAGTTGGTGTTTCTTTTCTTCAACTAGTTCGTTAACAGTTTCTTGCAATATTAATAAGCGACGTAAACTGTAATCAAGGGATTTGATGTATTTCCCCATTTGTTGTTTATTACGGGCTTGCTCAAGATCCGTTGAGACTTTTTTCTCATATCCATATTCATCGAGTGCAGCGATAGCGCTTTGCAAATCTAGATCAGTTGTCATTTGGTGTTCACTTTATTACGAGACGTTGAGAAGCGAAAGAATGAATGCCTTAACCCAAGAGGGTATCACAAGCATTTTACTATCGCAGATTATAATGTTTATGCCAATGCTGACCAAGTATTAAAGTGCTAAAACCAATAAAAAGCTGGTTTTCTCATAGTACTTGTCGGCGTCTACAATAATGAGTAGTCTAAACTTTTCGCCAAGTGGAGATTGAAATGCTTGATCTATTACCCGATTTGTTTGATCACTATCCATCCAAACTCACTTTGTTGCCGCTAGCGTTTCGTGCTTATGGTGGTAAGAAGTTGTTTTGGGGTGAAGTTGTGACGGTCAAATGTTTTGAAGATAACTCCAAAGTGAAAGAAGTTTTAGCACAGCCAGGTCAAGGGAAAGTGCTTGTTGTTGATGGTGGAGGCTCATCCCGTCGTGCACTGCTGGGAGATTTAATCGCCCAAAGCGCCATGGATAATGGTTGGCAAGGCGTGATTATCAATGGTTATGTTCGGGACGTTGCTAGGCTGAATACTTTTAATTTAGGGGTTTATGCCTTAGGCGCGATGCCCATCAAGACTGATAAGAAAGATCAAGGACAAGTCAATGTGCCTATCGAGTTTGGCAGTGTTACAGTCAAACCCGGTATGATGGTTTATGTTGATGAGAATGGCATTGCCATCAGTGAGGAGTGTTTAAATTTCGCATTTTTAAGTTAAGTTTTTAAATTCAAGATGTTATTGATAAGGATGTTTTCATGAAATTCATTAAGTGGTTTTTAGCCATTCTGGCGACCTTCATCGTCGCTGTCGCCTTATATCTTACTGTTTTCTTTGACCCTAATGATTTTAAACCCGAAATTGTCAACGCTGTTAAAAAACAAACTGGGCGCGAGTTAGTAATAACCGATGACTTGTCATGGACATTTTTTCCGACCATAGGGATTAATTTAGGCGGTGTTTCCCTATCTAACCCTGAGGGATTTACCCCAAAATCGATGCTTGAAGTTAATAAAGCCGTAGCTGAGGTTGAGCTTATACCACTGTTTAGCAAGCAAATTGAAATCGCTCAGCTCACTCTTGATGGCGCAAAAATCAATTTGGTCACCCGTAAAAATGGTAGCTCAAGCCTAGATGGCTTAACGGGCAAGAGCACTGAGCTATCTGCTACCCCATCTGAACCAAGTGCTAAAGCACAACTAGCCAGTATCGATGTAGGTGGTATTTCTATTACGAATACGCAAATCAATTTAATTGATGAAGCTAAAGGGCAAACCCAAACCTTAACCTTAAAACAGTTCACTTTGGGGGCATTTTCACTCGATAAATTTGCGCCGATGGCCTACGAATTTGCCGCGACCTTGCCGGATATGACAGTGAGCAGCAAAGGCGAAGGGCAAATCAAGTTAAGTCATGATTTTAATCAGCTGGTGATTGAGAAGCTGGATATTGAGACTCAAGTTGAAGGCGAGGGGATCCCTAATAAAAAATTGACCGCTGAGGTTAGTCTAAACAGCCAAATTGCATTAGATAAAAAGCAGTTATCGGCGGACATCAGTAAATTAACGGCAATGGATATCAATGCAGCGGGTAAGTTGACCGTCAGTTACGGGAGCAAAGTGCCGAAAATTAGTGCGGATTTCCAACTTGGGGATATTGACCTCGATGCTTTGCTACCAAAATCTGACACTTCAGAAGAACAAACCGCAGCTCCGTCTTCACAGACTCAGGCTGTTGAACCCGATTTAACGGCGCTTAATGGTTTGGATGCGAAGCTAATATTGGCGGTTAAATCGATCAAAGTCGCGAATTTGTCTACGCAAAATTGGTTAATGGATTTAGGCATTAAAAATGGTGAGGTTGATCTTAAGCAGCTAAGTGCAGATCTCTACCAAGGTAAGTTAATGCTCAATGCTCAGGTTGATGCGCGATCAAAAGTGGCAAGTTACCAATTTGATAAGCAAATATCAGGTGTACAAATTCAACCATTACTTAAGGATGCGGCCAAGCTAGATATTCTGGCGGGAACGGCAAATTTTAATGTAAAAGGCAAAGGTAAGAGTTTGATTCCTGAACAATTAAAGAAAAACCTCCTAGCGAATGGTCGTTTTGATATCACCGATGGTGCCCTTTACGGTGTCAATATCCCGCAGATGGTCCGTAGTGCTCAGGCTAAATTAAAGGGGGATTTGTCTGCGGACACGAAAGAGGAGCGTAAAACCGACTTCTCGAGCCTAACCGGTAACTTCTCCCTTGAACATGGTATAGCGACAAACCCTGATCTCGCTATGTCTTCACCTTTGCTTAGGCTTGCGGGTAAGGGCAGCGCGGATCTCTTGACGCAAACTCTGGATTATCGGTTAACGACCAGTTTAGTCAATTCCCTTAAAGGTCAAGGTGGCAGTGAGAAAGATGCGCTGGCAGGAATTGATATCCCTCTCGCGATTACCGGTACTTTCCAAAAACCGGAATATGCCTTAGATACTCAAGCGTTATTAAATAATCAGTTGAAGGAAGAGACTGATAAAGCGAAAGAAAAATTAAAGGATTCGCTACTTAAAAAGTTGGGCGGCTTGTAGGTATGCAAGATTTGCGTGCTCGGTCATCTCCTACGTCAACAGTCGATTTGTGAGCGTAACCGGCAACGTTCTGCTCGAAAGATAACGGCGTATTGAGCCAATAAAAAAGCAGTAACCCAGAGGTTACTGCTTTTTTATGTTGATCTTTATTTTAGATGCAAGACGATTTTATTAACAAATTAAACATAAGGTATTTAGAGTGATTCACACTTAAATGCTCTATGTATTTAAATTGCTTTCATCTACAACCAGTTTCAACACTTGACCGGGTTGAATATATTGTGATGCGGTTAAGCCGTTCCATTCGCGAAGTTCAGGAACAGTCACCTTAAACTTGTTTGCAATTCGGGCGAGTGAATCACCAGCCTTAACTTTGTAGCTGACGGTTCGGATCTGCTCGTTATCGTGTTTTTCTTGTGGTGCAACAATCGTCAATTGTTGACCACTTTGTAATTTGCTGTCTTTGCTTAAATGGTTCCAAGTCATTAATTGTTTGACGCTAACATTATGTGCTTGGGCAATTTGCCACAAACTATCACCGGATTTTACTTTATAGGTCAACTTGTTACCCGAGGTGGCAACAGCGGCCTTTTTAGGTAATTTCTGACTGGTTGATAGGGCATACAGTTGTTTATCATCAGCAGAGACTGGGATAATTAGCGGTCTTCCAGCAATGATATTGTTGTTTTTCATACCATTAGCAGCACGGATCGCATTGATGCTTGTATGATGTTTTTCTGCAATAGACCCTAAACTATCTCCAGGCTTAATCGTATATCTAAGCCAGCTTACACGGGCCTCACTTTCAGTTTCTGCAAGTGCTTTTTTGAACTCTTCAGATTTATCAATGGGTAATACTAAAGTGTGTGGGCCCATTGGTGAGGTTGCCCAGCGATTGTAACCTGGATTGAGCTTTAACAGCTCATTGGTGGTCATATTGGCGAGACCTGCTGCCATGGCTAAGTCAATTTGACTGTCTATATCAACCACTTCGATTGAAGGGCTGTTATCAATGGGTGCCAGAGTAATGCCATATTCATCGGCATGTTTAATCACTTCGGCGAGCGCCAATAACTGTGGCACATAACGTTTGGTTTCTTTAGGGAGATCGAGCGACCAAAAATCGGTTTTAAGACCTTTATCTTCGTTGCGTTTAATCGCATTGAGTACGCGTGACTCTCCTGAGTTGTAGGCCGCAATTGCATAAAGCCAATTATTATTGGTTTTATCGTACAAATATTCGAGCATATCTAGGGCTGCTGTCGTGGATGCAGGCACATCGCGACGGCCGTCATACCACCAGTTCATCTCTAACCCAAAGTGGCTCGCCATCGGGGTGGTAAATTGCCAAAGCCCTGAGGCAGCACTGGCCGAAGAAGCACTGGGATCGAAAGCGCTTTCTATAATCGGTAGCAGGGCTATCTCGATTGGTAGATGGCGTTTTTCAAGTTCTTCGACGATTAAATACATGTAAGGCGCTGCACGCTCAGAAATCAATTCAAGGTGTTTAGGGTTGTTAATGTACCAATCGCGATAATAGTTAACGAGTTTCTTGTCTGGAATGGGTAACTGCATTCCTTGACGAATTCGTTCCCATACATCAGTAATTTGCGCCGATTCAGGTTCGGTTGCGAGATAATACTGTGGGACGGTATTTTCGGTCGTGACGGTTTCAGCTTCAGGTTTGGGCACCTGAGGGTTGTCTAACGTCTGACAACCTGTGAGTAGGGCAAATCCCCCTACTACAACATAAAGTGATACTCTCATGGAAAACGATAGTCCTCTGTTAGTGCATTGCCACTGCACTCTTCGTACAACGTAAATTATCTAACGAATTGATTATGTGAAAAAAAGTGGCAACACAGAGCGCAAAGTATTCACGCAAAAACGAGCCATTCTATGGGATCTTTTCGAGCTTGTCCCTAAATTATCGTACATCTTGTAGGGTCACTTTTGATTTACGTCATCAAAAGTGGAAAAATCTGTATAAATTTCAGCCATAAATGGATCGTTTTTTACTAAAAAATATCTTTCCACTGCCGAAGTAGGGCAAAACAGCTTAGTTCATCAGCTTTAGTCAGATCTTGGTCACAAAACTTACTTTTTATGCTGTTGACTATGGTAGGCGCTAACGGACGAAGGAAGGGATTGATTGCCCGCTCTAACCCTATGGTGGAGGGGATGGTGGCTTTGTTTTGGGCACGCATTGTGGTGGCTTGCTCTACATACTTGTTGAGTGCAGCGTTATCAGCATCTACCTCTTGGGCGAATTTAAGATTCGCAAGAGTATATTCATGGGCGCAGTACACTCGAGTCTCATCGGGTAACGCCGCGAGCAAACTTAAGGATTGCCACATTTGTGCAGGGGTGCCCTCAAATAAACGACCGCAGCCTGCACTAAAGAGTGTATCACCACAAAATAGGGCTCCATCAAGTAGATACGCTATATGACCAGCAGTATGCCCAGGTACAGACAAGATGTGTATGGGCGCATCGATAAAGGGCAATGTAAGTGTATTGCTCTGTGTAGGGTCGATTGGCTGATTGATGCCTTGAATAGCTTCACGTTGCGGACCGTAGACAGCCAGGATCTGGTCTGTTGTCTGCTTAACATGGGCGGCGAGGGCGGTTATTCCACCTGTATGATCATGATGATGATGAGTGATCAAAATACCCGCTAACGTAAGTTGATGTTTACGTAAGTAGTCGAGCACAACATGTGGATCGCCAGGATCAACCACATACACCGTTTGCTGGGAGTCTTGTCGCAACACCCAGATATAATTGTCATTAAAGGCATTAATCGCTGTTATAGTGAGCATAGCACCGCCGATAGCTGTATTTTGATTTCAAGATGAGGTTATTATCCACAGGTGTATATCAGTTGGCGACTATTGTGATTTTTAAATCACCTAATGATGGATGTTCAATGAAGATCTTAACTTGGTAAAAGTAATAAGGTAACGGAAGGGAGGTGAGTTGTGTCGTATAACAGTTCTGTGCGTAAACCTGAGCAATGGGAAGATTTACCCAATGGCGACGCACTCCAGCAAGCTGTTACCGATAAACTCACTGATTGGTGGCCAAGGGTGTTTGGTTATCATTTGTTGAAGTTGGGCCCCTTAAGTGCACAGCTCTCCAGTATGGCATCCCCTGTTGCTCATCATTTTTCACTATGCTCAGCACCAACAGCCTCGTTAATGGGGGATTTTTGTCATTTACCGATACAAAATGGGGTGATTGATGCTGTGGTGATGAGCTTGCTACTAGAGTTTGAGGCTGATCCTTACCGTATTTTACGGGAAACCGACAGAGTGCTGATCGCCGGTGGTTATTTATTTATTGTGGGCTTTAACCCCTTAAGCTCAGTGTTTCTTGGCAAGCTGTGGCCGAAATATCAAGATGATCTACCTTGGTGCGGACGCTTTTTTATGCCATCTAGGGTGCGAGATTGGTTAGGGCTACTTGGTTATCAAGTGGTGAGTGATGAGCGTTTGGTTTACCATCCCCTGATCGGCGAATTGAATCGTGGTCGTTTTTTACAGCAAACCTTAGCTTCATGGCTTCCCAGTGCGGGGAGTTTGTATTTGATTGTGGCTCGAAAATTAGAATCACCATTAACCCCAATCCGTGACAAACGTAAAGTTCGACAACCCAATTGGGCCACTGCGCCAAGTGCCGGACGCACTGGGCATTTATCCGAACATATAAAATAACATCATCGATTAATGAGTCCGATATGCGAATTACCCTAAGGCAACTTGCAGTTTTTGAAGCCGTCGCACGCAGTGGTCAGGTGGCAAAAGCGGCTGAACAAGTTAATCTATCGCCGCCTGCGACCTCTATGGCCTTAGCCGAACTGGAAAAACAGCTCAATGCTCGGTTATTTGAAAGAATTGGCAATCGTCTGCAACTGAATTCGCAAGGTAACCTCTTGTTGCCGTTGGCCACCGATCTTTTACATCGTGTTGAACAAATTGAGCAGGCATTTACTCGTCAAGATGGTGATTTGGTTGGACACTTAAGTGTGAGTGCAAGCTCAACGATTGGTAATTATTTACTGGCGAAAGCGGCAGTCGCATTTTGCCAGCAACATATCCAAACCCATGTAGACGTGGCGATCACCAATACCCAAGAAGTGATTCAATCCGTTGCACAATTTCGTGCCGAAATGGGGTTTATTGAAGGGAATTGTACTGATAACCGTCTTCATATCGAGCCGTGGCACAAGGATCGATTATTGGTGTTTTGCCATCCCGCTCATCCATTAGCAGGGCAAACGGTTAAGCCTATGGCCGTAAAAGGCCAATCTTGGGTGCTGCGTGAAGAAGGATCGGGAACTCGGGAATATTTTGTTAATGCGGCCAATGAACTGGGTATGCAACCGGAGGCTAAGTTCTGCTTTACCACGCCAGATGCCATCAAGTTGGCGGTAAAACAAGGTGCTGGTTTGGGGGTTTTGTCAGAACTTGCGTTGGATAAAGACATTAGTCGAAAAGAATTGGCTCTAGTCACCATTGAAGGATTAGTGCTAGAGCGGCAGTTTTACCGCATAACTCATAAGAGTCGCCAAGCAACGTCGTTAGGGCTGGCCTTTGTGCAGTTTTGCAGTAATTTTTTCCATTTATCACGAGAATAATGGTGTTCTAGCAGCGATAAGTGTTAGGACTCCGCCTGATAACCTGCATCAATTTGCGTAGGATTTGCCTCTGCGGCGGCGCGAGCAAGTTGATCACAGCGTTCATTTTCCGCGTGTCCGGCATGGCCTTTTACCCAGCGCCAATCAATTTGGTGGAGTTGAGCGGCGTTATCTAAACGTTTCCAAAGATCGACATTTTTCACCGGCGTTCTATTAGATGTCATCCAGCCTTTTTTCTTCCAACCGTGGATCCAAGTGGTGATCCCTTGGCGCATATATTGGCTATCGCTGGTGAGAATGATTTTACAGGGTTCTTTTAGGGCCTCAAGCGCAACGATTGGGGCTAATAATTCCATGCGATTATTGGTTGTCAGGGCAAAACCATCGGATATCTCCTTTGTATGGCCCTTATAATTCATTACAATGCCATAGCCACCGGGGCCCGGATTGCCTAAGCAAGAACCATCGGTGAAGATGTGGATTAGTTTTAGTTCAGTCATCAAGTGGTTACCAGCGGCGTAAATATCGGCCGAGTATAACCAAAAAAAGTCATAAGAAGCGCATAAAAGTATGAATATTATCTCAAACGCAAGCCGTCAGGTTATTTTGGATACTGAAACCACTGGTATGAACCAGGGGAGTGGTGCGGTGTATTTAGGACACCGAATTATTGAGATAGGCTGTGTTGAGGTCATCAACCGCCGTTTAACGGGGCGTTATTACCATCAATATATCAATCCTGGCCAAGCGATTGATCCAGAAGCGATTGCTGTTCACGGGATCACCGATGAGCGTGTTGCAAATGAGCCAAGATTTCATCAAATAGCGCAAGAGTTTATCGATTTTATCAGTGGCGCAGAAATTGTAGCCCATAACGCAAACTTCGACGTGAGCTTTATGGACCATGAGTTTTCCTTACTACAACCGTTAGGACCAAAGACTCGCGACATTTGTGATATTTTAGACTCCCTCGATATCGCTAAGTTTTTGCATCCTGGGCAAAAAAACAACTTAGACGCTCTCTGCAAACGTTATGGCATCGACAATTCCCGCCGTCATTACCACGGCGCATTACTCGACGCCGAAATTCTTGCCGATGTGTATTTGTCGATGACGGGAGGTCAGACTAAGTTCAATCTCTCTAACGAAGAAGTTGGTCAAGAGGCGGGAGGCATTCAACGCTTTGATCCCGCATCACTTAATCTTAAAGTGATCAGCGCATCGGCCGATGAACTCGTTATACATGAACAACGCCTTGATTTAGTCGCAAAATCAGGAAAGTGCCTCTGGAGAGGATAATTTTTAGCCTATGACGATGTCGCTGCGAAAATCTCTAGTCAATACCACGTTAATACTCGGCTACCTTAGCTTGAGCACGTCATTGTTTGCGGCTGATACGGAACCAGTGACCGCTAAGCCAACAAAGCCGACTACCGATATGGCAGCTAAGGTTCAAAATACTGCTGAGCCAAGTTCTGAGGTTAAGGTAAACAGTGCTGAGGTTAAGGTAAACAGTGCTGAGAGTATGGTAAACACGTCGTCCAAGCCCTCGAATATGAAAGTCGTGCCCGTAGATACGGCTTCTGAGCTTAAAAATCGTTTTCGGGTGGATCATATGGTCAGCAGTATGACACTCATGATCCAGCGAGAATATGGTTCGGCCCCTGTGGTGATTGTCTTGCCTGATGGCAGTAAGTGGTACGCCAATCGTCATCCAGAAACGGTCAAATGGGTTGATGGTATGACCGGGGATATTATTTATATCGAATCACCTCAGCCAGGCCCTTGGCAATTGGTGGGTAAAGTGGTTGCGGGCTCGAAAATTAAACGGGTTTCAAAGCTTGAGATTGAAGTTCAACGATTACCTCAGCCATTATTTCAAGGCGAACAAACCAAAGTGATTGCCCAATTAATGGGAGATGCAGAGCGCGTTCGCATGCCTGGGATGGACTATTTAGTCGAGTGGACCGCTCACTTTGTCAGTAAGCATCGGACGGGCGATGAAAACTTTGCCGCAGGTGACATTATCGTTGGTTCCTACAAAGATAATGGTGAAAAGTTCGATGAAAGACCTGATGACGGCATATTTACAGGCGATATCAATCTTAAGCAGCCATGGGGTGAGTACGACTTTGTCGTTCAAGCGCGTAACAACGTATTTGAAAGGCAAGTCTCATTTCCTTTTAGCTTATCTCCACGACCCGTAAATGCAGAGGTGATAACTCCTGAAGATCCTTTAACGGGTCAATGGAAAATCATGCTACATGCCGATAGTAGCGTATTACAGCTAGCTGAAACCCATTTTTCATTTGAGCTTGTTGGACCTGCTGGTTTGCAACTTCCCCTCGTAGTTCATGGGCTTAAGGAGAGCGACACTGAACTGCCGATACCGCCTGTGACCGAGTTTGGCAGTTACCGAATAAAAGGCTCTGCTGCGACAACGACAGTCACTGGCCGTGAAATAGTACTCGATTTACCTGAACTGTTCTTCAACCTAGTGCAACCGCCCGAGCCACCACCTAGCGAAGAAGAGCTCGCAGCTGTGGCCGCGCAAAAGGCTGCAGAGGAAGAGGCTCTCGCTAAGCAGGAAGCGATCTTCTGGATTATCACCGTCAATGTGGTGTTAGTGCTACTGGGTGTGGTTGGGCTGATTATTTGGCGTAAGCGTCAAAGTTTGGCACAAGCATTAGCCGCGGCCGAACAGCGGATTTTAGATGAAGCGGAACAAAATAAAGCTGATGTCCCATCCCTTGATGAAATAGATTTAACTATGCCAGATGAACCTGATAATCGTAGATAAAAGTGAAGGAAAGGGTGAGATTTACATCGGAATTTGCAGATATTTTGTTCACTTATCATGGGGTTTTGTTAAGTTTGGCGAAATTTTAACTAATCGATGCAATTGAGTGAAAAAAACGGTTGACGCTTCGAACGCTCAACCGTATTATTCACCGCAACTTGAGTGGAGCGGTAGTTCAGTTGGTTAGAATACCGGCCTGTCACGCCGGGGGTCGCGGGTTCGAGTCCCGTCCGCTCCGCCAGTCAAGTTATTGAAAGTTAAAATTATAGTGCTGTTATAGCGGTATAATAAAAAGTTTGGAGCGGTAGTTCAGTTGGTTAGAATACCGGCCTGTCACGCCGGGGGTCGCGGGTTCGAGTCCCGTCCGCTCCGCCAAATATGAAAAAGCCTCATCATTTGATGAGGCTTTTTCATTTGCGATATCAGTAAACCACTAGTTGCTACCGTCTAAAGAATGTTGATATTTTAAGATTCAATTTTGTTCGTTTGAGCAAGTGCTGCTCGCGAAGCGAGTAAATATGGGTCGTTATTTTACTCAAATTACCAGCGTCTCTAATCACTGAAAGTACAGAGAAAAGTCTTGCCAGAATGAACTCTTCGGGCAGTATTTGGCTGATATTTCTGCGGAGTTATCTTAGTTTTATGTAGCTTAACTATGCAGTATGGACTTTGCCTCGCACAACCAGCCAAACTGCTGAAACAAACCACTCTTAAACATCGCCAACACGCCCTAATATGGTCGTATCTGTTATGTAGTTTTATTCTTATATTGCACTCGCATTCATTTAACACTATCTGTTCATCTATTTTCAGCCAAGTTAAAGCTACAAATGACTGTTTAGCTAAATTTTCATCTTGAAAGCAACTGGAATGCAATCAAGACGGTGAAATAGTTTTACTAGTTTGTTGTTTTGGCATGAGTTATTTTTTAAGTTGAACCTTATCGAGAAAATCATTGTGCTGAAGGTTCTGCTAAGATTCTTATTATTAGCGCTTAACATTGACGCATAGTGAATAACGACTAATATAAGACAGATGAGACACTCATGAGGTGATGCTATGCCAATACCTGTCACAATTGCTGATGATTCTTTAATGTCCAGAAAAGCGGTAAGACGAGCTTTACCGGAGGACTGGGATGTTGAGATCACTGAAGCGTGCAATGGAAAAGAGGCCCTAGAAGCAGCTAATTCAGGTAAGGCTGAGGTACTATTTCTTGACCTGACCATGCCTGAACTTGATGGATTTGGAGTACTTAAATGTCTTCATGAACAACAATCAAAGACGGTTGTGATTGTGATAAGTGCAGATATACAGCCAGAAGCTAAATTGTTAGTTGATTCCCTAGGTGCTTTTCGTTTCTTACAAAAACCGTTACAACCCGCACAGTTAAGAGAAGCACTTTTCGATGTGGGGCTAATATGAACATGTTGCTATCTGAAGAACAGCGAGACGCGCTCCAGGAATTGATGAATATTTCTATGGGGCAAGCAGCTAATTCACTTGCTCGTTTAATCGAAGCTAAAATTACACTATCAATTCCTAAAATCAGTGATGTTACTCCTGAACAATTTGTCTCTATGCTATCGGACGAGGCAATGTGGTACACACGCCAATCATTTTTAGGCAGTATTAAAGGTGAAGTTATTTCAACGCTATCTAAGCAGGGCTGCGATGCGATTGGTACATTAATGGAGTATGAACTGCCACTTACTCAAGACCGGTTAAATGAATTGTTGTTAGAACTTGCCAATATTTTAGCTGGTGCATGTTTAACCGGATTTGCTGAGCAACTTTCATTAAACGCAAAGTTAAGTATGCCGACAATGTATAATGCGGCTAGTCAGCATTACCACTATAGATGGGCAAGTACTTTAATGATGGAGGTTGAGTTTAAAGTGGAAGTGAGTCAGTTTGACTCAAAAGTTGTGATCTGTTTGGAAGAGGCATCAGTTCAAACTTTATTAGTGAAACTACAGCAGCTGCTGGAGTAATTATGAGTCAGTCACAGCTATTGCAGAAGCTTACTTCACGCTTACCACTTGGAATTTGTGTGGTTGATGAGTTTTATCAAATTATTTACTGGAATGAATTTTTTACCGATAGATTGTCAACCGATAATAAGTCAGTTACACACGAAAATAACTTACTCACGTTATTCCCTGATGCCGCAAAATTTCTTCAAAAAAAAATTAATAGCGTTTTTGTGCTTAATAATGCCAGTTTCTCATATTGGGAACATCGTCCACATGTATTTGACTTTAGTAGCAGTCGGCCTATTACAGGTGAAGAGACTGCTATGTACCAAAATATTGAGTTTTTCCCGCTCGATATAGAAAATAATCAAGTGAAAACAGTTTGTTTAATTGTGCAAGATGTAACTGAGCTTGCAAGTTATTACCAAGCACAAAAATGCCTTTCTGAACAATTGGAACAAGAGCATACAGCACTGAGTCTTCTCAATAAAAAACTAGAGGCTGCTCAAAATCAATTATTACAATCTGAAAAAATGGCCGCAATTGGGCAGTTAGCTGCAGGTGTTGCTCATGAAATTAATAATCCAATTGGTTTTGTGAATTCAAACTTACAAAGCTTACAAGATTATAATGATAAGTTATTAAAATTACTTAGTTTTTATCAAAAACTAGTACATAAAATTGGTTCTCCGCCTTATTTTGCACTTGAGCAAGATATGTTGAAGCGACATCAGTTTGAATTTATATGCTCAGATTTACCTGATTTAATCAATGAATCGATTGAGGGATTAGATCGCGTTGCCGTAATTGTGAAAAGTCTCAAGTCTTTTTCTCATGTCGATAGTAGTGAGTGGCAATATGCTAATGTAATAGAGGGTATTGAAAATACATTAAAAATTGCTGCTAACCAGATTAAATATAAAGCTGTTGTTCTTCGTAATTTCCAGGATAATTTGCCAGAGCTATATTGTCAGCCAATGCAGCTTAATCAAATATTCCTTAATTTGTTAGTTAATGCTGCGCAAGCTATAGAGGAAAGAGGTGAAATATCTATCGAAGTAAGTGCGACAGAATCAGAATTTATGATTGTTATTCGTGATACTGGTTCTGGTATTGCAGCACAAGATATACGTAAAATATTTGAACCTTTTTACACCACCAAACCTGTAGGAACAGGCACAGGGCTTGGTTTATCATTATCCTACAGTATAGTTCAAAAGCATAAAGGTGAGATTAAAGTCACTTCTACTTTAGGTGTGGGCACTTCTTTCACTGTGATATTACCTATCTTAACTCCTGCTGATGTTTTTGAATGTTAGGTCTGACTCATGTGTTATCATTGATATTATATCCTATTATTTTTCATTTTCAGCTAAAAGTGCATCCGTTATAGCGGTTGACAATTCGTTGATTTCATCTAGGGTTATCATTCGATTTTTTAGTTGCACATTGAGATGTGCCGCACATGACGATATATTGCTAAGCCCTAAACACGCACTTGTTCCTTTTAGCTTATGTAATTCATGTCCTAACTTTGTTATTTCTCCATCATTGATAAGTTTATTTAATAAGGACAATACATTAGGTAAGGTTTTTAGATATTCAATTGTTAAATCATTATCTAATATGTCATCTTCTTTTTTTTGCTTATTATATTTTGATTGGTTTTCTCCCAGAAAATATTGCAAGGTATCAATGAGTTGTTGTTTGCTAAAAGGTTTTGTGATTTTTTTGTTGAAAGCGCTATTTTTTTCACTATCATCATAAAAAATATCAGCACTTAATAATAATAAAGGAATATTTTTATTCATCGCACGTATTGTATTTGCAGCGGTAAGTCCATCGATAACTGGCATTTGTTGGTCTAATATGATCAGATCGTAATGTTTTAGAGATGCTAATTGTATTGCTTCTTCACCATTGACACCAAAATCTATACTTATTCCGGTATCTTTTAGGTAAATGGCTACTAAGTCTCTAATATCCTCTACATCATCAACAAATAAGATGCTTTTCTTTTTCCAGTCTACGATGTCATTTTGAATAATGTTGATTTCATCATGCGTTATGGCAACGTTATTAATTAATTTTTCTGCGGGTAATGTGATCGAGAAACAAGACCCAATCCCAACTGTACTATGCATATTAAGTTGTAAAGACATAGCATCAGCTAATTGTTTACTGATAAATAATCCTAGACCTGTACCGCCATAATCTCTACTGGTACTGGAGTCTGCTTGAGTAAATGCATGAAATAAACTCGATGCTTGTTCAGATGAAATACCAATGCCGTTGTCGATAATTGCAATATATAACTCATTTTTATCTGTTATGTTCGCAACTAATTTTATAGTACCTTTTTGCGTGAACTTTACTGCGTTACTAATAAAATTGAGTAATATCTGCTTAAGTCTATAAGGGTCTGTTTTTATATATTTAATATTTGATAGATTAATGTCTAACTGAGTGGTTAAATTTTTCGAATGTGCTAAAACAGTTAATGCATCACTTAAGCTGTTTAAAAGCGGTTCAATAGCAACCGATTGCTCAGCTATAGACATTTTTCCTTCATCAATTTTAGCCGCGTCTAAAATGTCATTAATTATACTTTGAAGGTGAGATGTATTTTGTTCAATTTTGCAAAGAGCAGTATGTACTTCACCATGGGTAATGGGTAAAATTTGTTCAGTGAAACCTTTAATTATCGTTATTGGAGTACGAATTTCATGGCTCATATTAGCAAGGAATCTAGTTTTAATTGCTGCTAGATGATTTGCTTTATCGCGCTCTTCTTCTAATTCTCTTGTTCGTTTTTCAACTCTTTCTTCTAACTCTTCATTAAGAAGTCTTACCTCATTCATTGATGATATTGTTGCGTTGTGAGCACCAGTTACTCGTCGTTGCATATTTATAAAGCTATGCGCTAAAGTGTCAATTTCAAGCGCCGATTGAGTAAGATTCAATGCTTTGCTATTTAAGGTTTTGCCATCCCATTGTTGAGTGTAATCTACCAATTGCTCCAATGCCTGTGTGTAGTTTTTTACAAATCTTTTTGATAGTCTAACAGATGTTTCTAATATTATAGTGATTAAGGCTAGAGCAAGAAAAAATAAATTGAAAGTTTTATGAAGAGATCGTTCGTGTCAATGAAAAAATATAACTCCCAACCAGTTAAACCTATTTTTTCATTGATGATAAAGTGATGCGCATCTTTGCTAAATGTAATAGGATTAAGTGGGTTGAATATACTTTTTCTTAGAAATGTATCTTTCATCGGCTCGCTATCTTTAGGTCGAGTCCAGACACTGCCGATATCACCACTTACATTGTTTCCCCATACTTTTCTTCCTGATTTATCTATGAGTATACGATGTGAAATACTATCAATATGTTTATCAAATAATGTCAGTAATGAATTAAGTTTTATTGCTAATTGTAGTACACCATCAAATTTATTTTCTCTTATTATAGGTGTGCTTACAGCAAATAATTGATCATCTCCGAGTGATCTTCCTTTGAAGGTATCACTTATAAAAGACGTTTTTGTTTGTTTTACCAAATAAAAATAGGGACGGTCTGCAACGCTCAAATTGCCGATGTTGTTTGTGTTTGCATCAACTTTGTAGAAATCTCTAACAATACCATTATTATCTGTTACAAGTGAAGATATAAATTCTGGAGATTGTTCCACAAGAAGTTTTAAAGTTTTTTTGGTAACTTGTTTTTCTGTTGTATTAACAATAGTTTCAATCTTTACGATGTAATCTTTTAGTTTTAACTCAATATTGTCCTTAAGAGAGTTAATTTCATTTTGATAATGAACCATTTGTTTCACAAGTTCTAAACTCGTCAGTCCATTGAGACCAAGTGTAATCAGTAATGTTGCAGGGATTGCTGTGTATAATCCGACTCTAAAAGATAGTTGATGTTGCAATGACTGTTTTCTTAATTGCTCATTATTAACATATAATGCAAGGAGTAAACGTGCAGCTTTTACACTCCAAATAAATAATGCCGTTGATAAAGAGCAATATATAATCAAGAAGGATAAATTATCCTTTATAGCTTCCAGTGAAAACATTTTTATAACGAGAATAGCTGCTAAAAAATAAATCACAGTAATTTGCGTTGTGTTTGAGCTATTTTTTTTAATATAAATATTAAATAATACGACTTGTATAAGGCTTAGTATTATAGCAATAAAAGAGGGGAGTGGAGATGCAACAAAAACAAAACATACTAACGCCCACAAGGGACCTAAACGTGCTAGAATCAATAAAGCTGCAACATTGCCTACATTGAGAGGTACTGCAATTGGAACGGTTACAACTGATAAATTGGCAACCAATCCAATGATAATACAATATAATAAGAATAATATTCGATGTTTCTTAATGGATTTATTATGTCTTCTAATTATTGCTAGCATGGCTAGACTCCGGTAGACCTATAACAAATTTTGTACCCGAAGGCCCTGTGTAGTCAAGAGTAATAAATCCATTGTGTTGCTCTACTATAGCTCTTGATATTGATAGCCCTAACCCAGTACCTTCACCAATTTCTTTTGTTGTAAAAAAGGTTCAAAGATATGTGGTATATCAGTCTCATGTATACCGTTCCCATTATCCTTTATTTCAATGTTTATCCAATGATTTATCTTCATGATATCTATTTCAATTAATCCTTTTTGATGTTTTATTGAATAATAGGAGTTGTTTATAATATTTAATATTGCTTGACTTAGTTGTGTTGTGTTTCCTTTGGCTAATGCACTTTCTAAATGATGAGTTAAATTTATTTTTATGTGTTTTTTTAGATTGACTTTAGCTATCTTTACCGTATCTTCAACAAGCTTTACTATGTTTATAGTTGATATGGTTTGTTCATCTGGATGTGTGAAGTTACGTAGGTTTTTAATAATATCTCTCGCACGTCTAGCACCTTCTTGACTTTCATTAATTAATTCAATACTGTCTTTTAATATAAAATCAAGCTTGTGCTTTTTAATGGACTTATTAATTTCTGGATATGTATTGTTTACTTCGTTTATGAATGAGTTGATATCTTTTAAGTACACGTCAAGCGTTTTCAAGTTGCTATAAATAAATCCTAGTGGGTTATTCAATTCGTGGGCAACGCCGGCTGCAAGTTGACCAATTGCCGCTAATTTTCCTTGTTTCGCTAAACTGTTTTCAATTCTTTTTTGTTGTGCAAATAAACTTTCGCGTTCAGCTGCAATATGGCGATAGTCTCTCAATGTGAGTGTGTTTGCGATAAAACTACAGTAGTTTGATATGATAGATTGCGCTCCAGAGTTAAAGCTATAGGGCTCTTTTTTTAGCAAGATGACGGCATAATCACTGTTGTTAAATTTTACAGGCTGAATTAGTGCTGATGTCGCTTGGGGCAATAGGCGTTTTAGAGTGCTTGACCAATTAGAGGTAGAGTCTAAATTGATCACTGTTGTTTCTCTAAATTCAAATTTTACAGTTTTAGTATTTTCGAATGTAATGTGTTTTCCAATTAGTTCCTCATGTGTGCATGCTAAAATACTCAGTTCAGTACTTTCTGGGTTGCAAGTTACGATTAATTGAAGATCAGGTTTTAACTCCTGTTTGACTAGTGAAAATAAGACGCTAAAGGGCATAGCTTGGTCTATGTTTTCCGTCAAAGCTTGCATTGATTTTGAAATTAAATTATTGAGTATTTTAAACTCTAATAATTCCTGATTTTCTGCTCTTAATTGTATCAGCAATTGCTGTTGGTCATTTTTATTCATTCAATAGTCCAAATTGCACAGCTAACTTTATAAGAGTATTAGTCGTTTTGACACAGTTGAAAGAGAGCACGTATGTCAACGTTACAAATGCTAATGGAAGGGATGGAAGTTAGCTTTGTACCAACACTGAGTATAGCTTCGTTTAGCTTGCCAATAATCACCGCAATGGTCATAGGGATGATAACTGTTGAATATTTTCGCTCCTGTCGGACTTTTAACATCACAGCGTGGGCATTTTACATGTATTCAGGGAGTCATATATTTAAGTCATCCCATTGATCTATAATGTTTTAAGCTTTAGTTTGTTTCTATTTCAACTAACAATTGCTCCTTATGTTTTAGCTGATACTTTGATAATTTATCAAGTGAAGCAGAGGTTAGTATATGTCCTTCAGGTAACAGCAGTATGTGCTTAAGATTGTATAAGTTTTGCTTTAATTTCATACCGGCTTTAAGTGCACTCACTTGTAGTCCTCTTCTAGCTTTGTTTGCTATGTCTACTTCTTCGGAAGTGACTAAAATTGACAAAGCGTTGACTATCACTGGGTCATAATAACTGCCCTGGCGTAGTTTTATTGCGTCAAAGCCGTCAGCCATGCTTTTTTTATTACCATCGTATCGGCCTTCAACATGCAGCCAAAAATCTCTCGCTACTGCCAATATTCGTGACCCAAGAGGGATGTCTACGCCTGCTTTTTGAGCGGGTTCACCACCGCCATTAAAGCGTTCTAATTGATTGACGATGATGAGTGACATTTCGCTTAAATGTATCGCGGGCAGTAAGATCTCTTCGGCATGTAATGGATGTTCATTAAATAAACGACGTTCACGATCATAGAGGTCGGTATATGCCGTTTCAGCTATTTTGGTGGGGAGCGCGATTTTACCGATTTCTGAAAATAAGCCCGCTTTTGTTATCGTAACTACCTGTTCTGCGGGCAATTGCAATGCATTTGCAAGATATTCGCAGGTGGCGCTGATTTTACGGGCCAGTTCGCCACTGAGTGGTGGATAACTCACGATGATATTGTAGAGTACCTCTAAGGTAGCAGCTTCATCTTTTTGTCGTTCACTTGCTAAGTTTTTGAATTTTAATAGTGTTTGCTTAAGTTGTTCTGTACGTTTTTGAACGGTTTCCTCAAGGGAGTTATTGAGTTCTTTTAACTGTTTGTTTTGTGCGGCTACCTTGGCAGTAAGTTGTTTGTTTTGACGAATTAAGTGGTACATTGCTAATCCTTCGTCAACCACAGTTAATAGTTCTTGATTATCCCAAGGTTTTTGAACATATCTGTGGATTTTTCCAAGATTGATTGCAGAGACCGTCGAGGCAAGATCAGCATAACCGGTCATTAAAATGCGGTAAGCGTCTGGTTGTAATACCGCCGCTTTAGCTAAAAATTCTGCCCCCGTCATATTCGGCATACGCATATCGGTGATAATGACATTGATTCTATACTGCTTCATTAACTCTAAAGCTTGGCTCCCGCTATCAGCCAATAAAAGCTGCAGCTCCTTACCGATAAAAAGCCGCTGTAGCGATTTTAGAATACTGGCTTCATCGTCTACACACAAAATCAATGGCAGAGTGCTTTCAGATGGGGTTGGCATTAAGTCACCTATCGCATTTGTCCTATTTGTCTTATAGATTAAAATTATGCTATAAGTGTTAACTAAGCAAGAATAATCATGGGTACGAGAGCATGAAAACGCTCAAGCCAAGCGATATTGCTCAATATTGCGATGTTCATCAACGCACAGTGAGTCGCTGGATCGCTAAAGGTCAATTAAAAGGTCACAAATTACCTGGACGGGGTAATTATCGAGTCTTGGTTGATGACTTCATTAGTTTTCTACATCAACAAAACATGCCAATGCCAGAAGCCTTTTTAGCCTCAAATAATAATGAGTTAATGGCTGATAAAAAGTCTATTCTTATCATTGATGATGAATTATCGATGCGAAATGCACTCAGGCGGGCACTCCATTCAACACCCTTTGCAATTTTATCGGCACAGGATGGTTTTCAGGCTGGGGTGAAAATTATTGCTGAAAAGCCAGATTTAATTGTTCTTGACCTGTCCTTACCTGGGTTGAATGGTTTTGAAGTTATCCAATTTATTCGAGAGCGACCGGAGTTAGCAAATATTAAAATTTTAGTATTATCAGGGCTTTCACCTAAAGAGTTAGCAGAGTCGATTAGATTAGGTGCGGATGATGCGATAGCAAAACCTTTTGATAATCATGATCTATTGGACAGAGTAAATATGCTCTTAAGCTAGAGGCCACAATGGATAACTCTTTACTACTAGTCGATGACGATGTTGGCATTTTAAAGGCCCTAAAACGCTTATTAACTCGTTCTGGCTATTCGGTAAAGACTGCTCAAAGTGGAGAAGAAGCGTTAAACCTATTACTCACTTATGATTGTAAAGTTGTTTTGACCGATTTTAGAATGCCCTATATGGATGGAGGGCTGTTACTTTCTAAAATCAAACGCTTATATCCTGAAGTCGTCGGGCTTGTCATTAGTGGTTATTCAGATTTTGAGTCGGTGAAGTCATTACTTAATGCGGGTAGTGCGTATCGTTTTCTGCAAAAACCTTGGGAAGATAACGAGTTACTTGAAGAAATAGCGAATGCATTTACGCATCACAACAAACAGATTTTTCAACGCCAATCCCAAAAAATGTTGTTGGCTAGTTCCGATGCCTTACTCGAGATATCCCCATCTAATCAAATTGTGCATGCTAATATTGCGGCGACAAAGCTCTTGGGTTCAACCTTGGTCGAGGGACGTTTGCTTGATGAGTTTTTGGTTGAAACAGATAGGTTAACCTTGCAGGAACAGACATTTGCAATCGGTCAGAGTGTATCTATTAGGTTATTGAATCACACAGAATTAGAAGTGAGTTGTCGTTTAGCTGGCCCTTCTGGAGTCGTTTTGTGTTTAAATCCCGTGACTGATGGAGAGTTGCTAAACACGGCATTTGAACTTCCTTCGCTGCTTAATTATCAGCAGCTTATCTCGATGATGACACAATATCTCAATTCTCGCAGAGCTATGGTTCTCGTTGTTATCAAGATCAAAAGTTTTGAACTCTGGAGCCGCATGATTGGTTATTCAGAAGCGCAGCGGACTATCGAGCATATTGCATTACAGCTACTTAATTCCACTGGTACGGCAGGGGAGCTTGCACTACTAGCGAATGAACAATTTGTGCTTTGTTTACCTGATATTACCTCCGAGATGGACGCTTTACAGAAGGCCGCTTCAATTATTGACCCCGTGACTGGTAAAGCTAATTTGACCTCATCTAAGTTGGATTATGCTGTTAGTTACTGTCTTATACCCGACGATGGTGATGAGCCTCGAGCCGTTCTGAATAATTTATTACTGGGTAATCTGATGATGGCAGAAGACTCAGTCCGGATGTTCATGCGTTATGATCAGCAAGCTATTGAACGAAAAAAACACCAGATCTCATTAAATCAGGCGTTATTTCATGCGGTGCAACAGCGTCAACTTTTTCTGCATTTTCAGCCAAAATTTGATTTTGCCAAATATAATTTGTCCGGCTGTGAAGCCCTCATTCGGTGGCTGCACCCCGAATTTGGGATGGTTTCACCTGCGTTATTTATTCCTTTAGCTGAGCAACATGGCCAAATGGTTGATATTGGCTATTGGGTACTCAAAACGGCCTTTATTACTGCGGCCAGATGGCGGAGTGAAGGCATTCAATTTGGAAAAATGGCAATTAATATATCTGGTCGACAGTTAACTGAGCCTGATTTTATTCACTGGATAAAGCATCATATTCAGCTGACAGGCGTTTCACCGACAGATTTAGAATTTGAATTAACAGAAACTTTTTTGCTTAATAACCTTGAAGATTGCGCGATCACCCTTAAGGCGATTGCTGAACTCGGTATCAGTATTGCGATAGATGATTTTGGTACCGGTTATTCATCTTTGAGTTACTTGAGTAAACTACCTATTAATGTACTAAAAATTGACCGTTCACTTGTGCTCGATATTGAAAGTAATTTGAATACTGAAAGTTTAGTGGCTAATGTGGTTAGGTTAGCACATGATCTGAACATGAAAGTGGTTGTCGAGGGTATTGAAACATTGGACCAACTCAATATTGTCAAATCCTTAGGTTGTGATGTAGTGCAAGGATACTGCATTTCTAAACCGCAATCTGAAGAGGAGTATTTAGCGCTATTGGCTTCTTTTGAAAGTCTTTCAGCTACAATGGCTTAGGAGAGAGTTATGTTTAATGTACTCTTTGTTGATGATGACAGTTTTATGCTTAGAGCTCTCTTGCGGCTAGCGAAAAGACTGAGACCTGACTGGCAGTTTTGGACTGAGGAGGATGGCCTAAACTGGGCAAAATCTATAGCTAATGATGTTAATGTCGATCTTATAATCTGCGATTATTTAATGCCTGATGTTAATGGCGATAGGGTACTCGTTGAGGTTTCAAAACATTATCCCCAGGCAATTAGAGCGTTACTTACAGGTGACACGACAGAGGAAGTAGTATGCAAAGCGGGCAAAACGGCTCATTTTGTATTGAGTAAACCCTTCAATGAACAGGATATTGTACAACTTCTGACCTCAGTGGAACGGGTTCATAAATTGCCATTCTCCCAAGACGTTAGAGCAATGTTGGGCGCAAGTGCTTTATTACTACCTCTGCCAGACATAGTGCAACAAGTCCGCAAAGTGCTTCTAAATCAGCAATCCGAAGCCGCCGATATTGTTGATCTTATTGCCCACGAACCAATTATTACCGCCAAATTATTACAACTCGCAAACTCTGCGTTTTTGGGTTTTAGCCGCACAACACTGTCAATTGAAGAGGCTATCAAACGCTTAGGGGTGGATTTAACTAGCGCTATTATTAGTTCTATCGCCATTGAGCAATCGGCGACGTCGATTATTGATAAGTCTGCACAGAGTAGAATTAACGAGCATGCGTATCAGTTAGCGCTTAACGCTCAAAAAATCGCTAAAGCACTTAATTTACAAAAGAGTCTACAAGAAGAGCTATTTATTGCCGCTTTGATGTCGTCAATAGGTGAGTTGATTTTGGCATCTCGTATTTGGCAAGATTCGTTTGCGACTCAGTTTACGGAGTGGCCAGTGAGAAAACTCATCGTCTCTATATCAGCCTATCTTTTAACGCTTTGGGGGTATAGCGAATCCTTATGTGACAACATTTTATCCAGCGCAGAGCCTGAGGTGAGTAATGTTGAACATAATCTAGCCTTATTATTATGCTTGGCACACTATGCCACTAAATATCACGGCAGAATCCCCGATGAAATATTGAATAAGCTACCCGATGAGCAAATAAAACTAAAATTAGCTAATCTCTAACTCAAGATACATTTGTGGACATTTAGATCTTACATATTTATTCGATCACTAACTTATCCCAACTTACTGAATAGACTGCAACTTTATTCTCTGTCGCTTTCGTGTTTCCTATATAGCAATGTAACCCTTCGGACTCCCTTGGTATGCGAATAAAGTTGAATATCATCTAACTTATTTGCATCACTAGAGCGTGCTTTTTACTGCTATTGTTATCATTAACCGTTTATTTTCCTGAATGAAAAAGCGTGTTAGGTTAAATCCACAATCGCATGCCTCACCTAACGAAAGGATGTTTTATGGTTGAAAAAATCACTGGGATGCTAGCACTCATCGGCGTGCTTTCGCTTTTTTGTCAATGGCTTGGTTGGAAGTTGAGATTACCAGCAATTTTACCGCTACTCATCTGCGGTTTGATGTTAGGTCCTGGGTTTGGAGTGTTAAATCCCGATGCAATATTTGGGGATTTATTGTTTCCGATTATTTCCCTAGGCGTTGCCGTGATCCTGTTCGAGGGTGCATTAACCCTCAATTTTAAAGAGATTAAAGATCATGGCCGCATGGTGACTCACTTAGTGAGCATCGGTATGGTGATCACTTGGGGCTGTATCAGTACCGCTACCTATTATTTGTTGAATTTTAGTTGGGAAGTTGCGCTGCTATTTGGTGCGTTGGTGGTGGTCACGGGGCCAACTGTGATTGTACCAATGCTGCGCAGTGTGCGGCCTAAGTCGCAGCTCGCGAGTATTTTACGCTGGGAAGGGATTGTGATTGACCCAATCGGCGCACTACTTGCGGTATTAGTATTTGAATATATTACGGTATCTGGCAACCCCACTCACCATGTATTGTTCGCGCTAGGATCAATGTTAACGCTAGGTTTAGGCTTAGGGGCTGCGGCAGGTTATTTAATCGGCCAAGTGATAAGGCATAATTTGCTTCCCCATTATTTACGTAATACAGCGGTATTGACCTTGATGCTCGGGGTGTTTGTTGGCTCAAACCTGCTACAGGAAGAGTCGGGATTACTTACGGTCACTGTGATGGGCATATGGCTGGCGAATATGCGCGGTGTGGATATTGCTGAAATCCTTGAATTTAAAGAAACACTGACAGTTCTGCTGATCTCCGCCTTATTTATTCTGTTAGCAGCGAGACTCGACTCGAATGCCATGATGGATTTAGGCTGGGGCGGCATTGGTGTACTCGCCGTGACCATGCTTATCGCACGGCCGCTCAGTATTTGGGTATCAGGTATTGGCACGTCATTGTCAAAGGCCGATAAATGGTTTTTATGTTGGATCGCCCCGCGCGGGATTGTGGCTGCGGCCGTGTCTTCGTTATTTGCAATTAAGCTAGAAGCCAATAATGTGCAGGGCGCTGATGCGATTGTGCCTTTAGTGTTTTTAATTATTATCGGTACTGTGGTTATCCAAAGTTTAACCGCAGGGCGCTGGGCGAAATACCTTGGGGTCACATCGGGGTCGGCTCAAGGAGTGTTAATCTTTGGCGCCTCTAAATTTTCCCGCGAGCTGGCAAAACTCTTAAAGGCAAAAGAGGTGAAAGTGCTGTTAGCCGATAGCAACTGGGATAACATTCGTCTTGCGCGGATGGACAATATTCCAGTTTATTTCGGCAATCCTGCCTCGGAACATGCTGAAACTTACATGGATTTAACCGGAATTGGCCGCGTGCTGATCATGTCGCCCTATAAACAGTTAAACCCGCTAGTGACGTTTTATTTTCAAGATGTGTTAGGCGCTAAAAAGGTCTTTGGTCTTAATAATGCCGAGCAGGGCAGCGCGCGCCATCAATTGTCTGAGTCTTACAAACAGCGGCTATGTTTATTTGGTGATACGGTTTCCTATGCCAAAATTGCTAGTCAAATGGCGAAAGGGGCACAGCTTAAAGTCACTAACTTAACCGAAAACTTCACCTTTGAGCATTTCCGTAAGCGTTATGGTGAAACCGCTTTGCCGCTAGTGTATCTGACTAAAGAAGGCAAAGTGGTTATCGTTTCAGGCAATGATACTCCATTCCCTAATGGTATTGAGTTAATCAGTTTATTGCCCGTTGAAGCCCTTGAAGAAGCGAAAACTCAGCAGGCGATTGCTGAGCAAGAAGCCAAAGAGGCCCAGGCCAAAGCGGTGGAAGAAGCTGCCCAAGACAAAGCAAAAGTTGAGGAAAAAGCCAAGGCTGATCAGGAAGCAGAAGCTGAGCGTCAAAGACTTGAGCTGCAAGAACAAATTAATGCTGGGGAGCCATCGCTACCAGAGGCTAATGCACAAGATAGCATTAATACATCGGATGAAACTTTAGCTAAGGGATAATGGACGGGATTAAGGATAACTAAGGATTAGCTTGGTATTTTCGAAGAGATAAGCCTGTTAAGTGAGGCGTAGATACAAAGAGGCACTACATAGGTAGTGCCTCTTTTTTATTTGGATAGGCTTAGCTAGTTCAGCTTAGCTATTAAGCGGCGCGTTCCTGTGAAGTCGTCGCGACGACTTCAGGACGCAGTTCTGCTGGGTCGAAGTCATCCACATTGATAGACTTCATGCGGCCGATTTCGGCTCTTTCCAACAGTTGTACTTCGCTGTCGCTTAATACGCCTAAGGCTTTACCTTCAGCAGCGACTTTATCTAACCACATGAAAGGTAAACGCTTGCCACTAGCTTTACAGACTTTGTCGAATAAAGGTTCTGCGGCCAGAATATCCTTCAGCGTTTGCTCTTGAATACCCACGGCATTGTGCTCAGAGTTAGTCCAGAATTGACCTTTACCTAAACGATCACGGCTTTCACAAGGGGTTTGCATGATCTTGGCGACTTTATGATCTAACACATCGCTTGGACGTTTCAGTGGACGGCCGAATGGGAACATGATGGCACGTAATACACCGCCTAGACCCATTGGGAAGTTATCCAGTAAATCGTCTAATGAAGCCTGTAACTTGTACAGAGCATCTTCAACCGCCCATTGTACCAGTGGCAGATCGTCGGTTTGACGGCCTTCATCTTGGTAACGTTTTAAGGTTGCAGAGGCGAGGTATAACTGGCTTAACAGATCGCCTAAACGGGCTGAAATACGTTCTTTACGTTTTAAGTTGCCGCCTAAAGTTGCCATCGCTAAGTCTGATAGCAGGGCTAGGTTAGCACTGAAACGGTTCATATGTTGATAATAACGCTTGGTTTTATCTGAGTAAGGCGCGTTAGAAAAACGGCTTGATGTCAGACCTAACCAGAAGCTACGCACAAAGTTACTGGTTGCAAAACCAATGTGACCGAAGATGGCCGCATCGAAGTTGGCTAAACCTTGGCCAGACTCAGTATCAAACGCTGACTCCATTTCGGCTAAGACATAAGGATGACAACGGATTGCGCCTTGGCCATAGATGATCATCGAACGAGTCAGAATGTTTGCGCCTTCAACGGTAATCGCGATTGGCGCCGCTTGATAGCCACGGCCTAAGTAGTTGTTAGGGCCTAAGCACACACCTTTACCACCGTGGATGTCCATGGCGTCGATAACGCATTTCTGCATACGATCGGTCAGGTGATATTTCACGATAGCCGAGATAACCGAGGGTTTTTCACCTAAGTCGATACCCGTGGTAGTTAATGAAGTCACCGCATCCATCAGATAAGCGTTACCACCGATACGTGCCATTGGCTCTTCAATCCCTTCTAACTTACCAATAGGCAGTTTGAATTGACGACGAATACGCGCATAGGCACCAGTTGCTAATGCTGCGGTTTTGACACCACCAGCAGAGTTTGATGGCAGCGTAATACCACGGCCTACAGACAAACACTCAACCAGCATACGCCAGCCTTGGCCAGCCATTTTCGGACCACCGATGATAAAGCTTAATGGTACGAATACGTCTTTACCGCGAGTAGGACCGTTTTGGAACATACAGTTCAGCGGGAAGTGACGACGACCCGTTTCAACGCCTTCAACGTCTGTTGGGATCAGCGCGCAGGTAATGCCCAGCTCTTCTTTATCGCCTAACAGGTGATCAGGGTCACGCAGTTTAAAGGCTAAGCCTAATACAGTCGCAACAGGTGCGAGGGTGATATAACGCTTGTTCCAGGTTAAGCGCATACCTAAGACTTCTTCGCCTTCCCATTGGCCTTTACACACGATACCAAAGTCAGGGATAGAGCCTGCATCGCTACCAGCCTCTGGGCTTGTCAGTGCGAAACATGGCACTTCTAGCCCTTTGGCTAAACGTGGCAGGTAATAGTTTTGCTGCTCTGGCGTACCATAGTGTTGTAACAGTTCGCCAGGGCCTAATGAGTTAGGTACACCTACAGTGGATGCCAGCTCGCTGCTTAAACCCGCAAGCTTTTGCAGCACGCGTGATTGGGCGTAGGCTGAGTACTCTAAACCGCCGTATTTTTTCTTGATGATCATGGCGAAGAAGCCGTGATCTTTCAGGTATTGCCATACTTCAGCAGGCAAATCAGCCAGTTGATGTGATACTTGGTGTTGGTTCACCATGCGGCACACTTCTTCAACTGGACCGTCTAAGAAGGCTTGCTCATCGGCACTTAAACGAGCGACAGGGTAGTTGTGGAGTTTTTTCCAGTTCGGGTTACCTGCAAACAGATCGGCTTCCCACCATGTGGTACCGGCTTCAATCGCTTCTTTTTCGGTAGAAGACATTTCGGGCATGATGCCTCGGTACATCTTCATCAGTGGGCGACTGATAACATTTTGTCTAAATGCACTGATATTGAGGGGCAGCGCGATCACTAGGAAGATAATCCAAGAGATAGGGCCAACAACATCGAGTGTCCATCCGGCTGTCATCACAACAGCGGCTGCAATAGTGGCAGTGAGCAAAGATACCCGAAGGTAAGCTAGGGCTCCTAGCACTAAGATCATGGCGATGATCCAAAGTAGGGTAGTCACTGTATTTCTCCTTAAGTATGACCGAGTGCCAATCACAGGTCATAACGAGTTTTGTTGATTGCGATCACAATTATAGTTTGTGGTCTGACCTGTGTCGCATAAAAGTTAAACCTAAGGCAGTTTTAATACAAGTATTTTTCAAACAATTGTTTAAATTTTTGTCACCTTTGATCATTCCACAAATGTCATCAACTAGTTACAATGCAAAACTGTGGATATTTGAATAGAGAAAGGCGATAAACATGTGTGAGTTACTGGCGATGAGCGCCAATGTGCCGACCGATATTGTTTTTAGTTTTACGGGTTTAGCACAGCGTGGTGGCGTCACTGGACCCCATGTAGACGGTTGGGGGATCACTTTCTATGAGGGCCGTGGCAGCAGAACTTTTAAAGATGCTTGCCCGAGTAGTGAGTCGCATATTGCAAAATTGATCAAATCCTATCCGATTAAAAGCGAGGTGGTGATAAGCCATATTCGTCAGGCCAATCGCGGCTGTGTTTCCCTGGAAAATACTCACCCATTCACCCGTGAGTTGTGGGGCCGTTATTGGACCTATGCTCATAATGGTCAGTTAAGCGATTATCAGGCGAAGTTTCAGGTGTCTCGTTATCAGAGTGTTGGTGATACCGACAGCGAGCTGGCTTTTTGCTGGATATTGGAGCAAATCGCGGCCAAGTTTGGTGATCGTCGGCCTGAAGATATGCAAGCGGTGTTTCGATTTGTGGCAACGCTGGCCGAACAAATCCGTGCGCTTGGGGTGTTTAATATGATCCTCAGCGATGGCGAATACTTGATGAGTTATTGCAGTAATAATCTGTGTTACATCACCCGCAGGGCGCCGTTTGGCAAGGCAAAATTAATTGATACCGATGTAGTGATTGATTTTGATAAAGAAACCACGCCACACGATGTCGTGACTGTAATTGCCACTCGGCCGCTAACCGAAAACGAAGACTGGCAGGTGATGCAACCCGGTAATTGGAAGTTGTTCCGCTTAGGTGAGCTGCTTATCGATTTGTAATTGGGGCGCTGTCACAGTCAGTCATTGCACTTTGACGGAATTAAATAAGACACAAAAGGCCAAACGGAGTCACTCACGTTTGGCCTTTTGTGCTGTTACGGCATCTTAGAAACAGCGCTAAATCCATCTTAAATTGCGATAAATGTGTAACTGGCTTAATTCGCGCCTGTGCCGAGGAGTTTAGGTACTTTCTGCTCCGTCGGAACTTCAGTATCAACGGCAGCGGGCGCGGCTTCAACTGGCACATCGTCAAAATGATACTTAAGCAGTTTGATATCGAGCTGTTTACTGCCTTTTTCAAAGTGCGTTAGACGAACGGGGAGGTAGGCTAAATCCGGCGCCATCCAAAAGAAGGTTTGGCGTTTATGATTGTCACGCACTACCTCAATTTTGACAGTATCATAACTGCCGCTTTCAATTGTCATCCGTTCCTTACCAATCACATGGAACTTATACTCATCGAGCTCGTTAGATTTAATCATTTTATAATCAAGCACTTCTTTGCCAGCGCTGATATCGAGTCGAAACTGCAGCTGCACCATTAAGGGATCGAAAATATCACCTTCAAACGGGAATTTACCTTTTTCATCCTTATAACGGGTGTGGATCATGCCCTGTGCCTTAGCAAAGGCGGTTTGTTCGATAAAATTTGGGCCGACGCCTTGGCGCTCATGCAAATAGCGCAGCGGCAATAATTGATTCCCCTCTTGGGCAAACTCACTCAGTACATGGCGCACATCGGTCAGTAATAACAGGCTAAGATCGCTGTCGAAGCGATATTTATAGACGCCATCCTCTATGGCTGGCAGTTGATACTTGGCCTTACCCAGTTCAACATCACCATAATTAACTTGATATTCAGCAGTTTGAGGCGTTAAAGGCGTTGGCGCCGCCATCGCAAATACGCTGTGGGTGAGTGCGAGACTCACGAATAACGTTGGAATTGTGCGCAATTAATGCTCCTTTATATCGCAAACAGAAAGCGGCTAACACTGCTTATCCTATGGCTCAGCTATCAAATTTAAGTGTTTATAACCGAGTTTATATTGGAATAAATAGTTTTAGATCAATATATTAAATTAGAACGGGATTGACATCACTAAGGTTGCCATATCCGGTTGCCACTCACATTCAGACAAGTTCACTTTGCCACAGTTCACCATTACACCTTCAAGGCGCAATAATTCCATCTGTTCCTGAAAGGAGGCTGAATGTTTTTCGAAGGAAATTTTTCCTTGACGATTGAGTACTCTATGCCAAGGAAGTGACAAATGTTCGGGGGCCAATTTGAGAGCCCTGGATACATAGCGAGCGCGTCCTGGTAACCCTGCGAAATCGGCGATCTTACCATAACTGCTAACTTTGCCGGGCGGGATCATCGCTACAATCTGCCAAATCTTCGCCATGGGTGATAGGTCATGACTTCGTATATCTTGTGTATTGTCTAACTCGTCTGGCGTATTAGCCTTATCTTGCTCTAAGTAGCGATAAAGTGGAGACTTATCTTTTGCAAACCGCATGATGATGCCAAGTAAAACATGAACAGATGAGCCAGTGTAGCGTTAAACGAAGGCCAAGTGAAACAGAGGCTAGTTTGAAAAGCCGTAATGTCAATCTAAAAAATCGATTGTAATGATTTTTATTAAACTATTTAGTTTTGAATATTGAGAAAACACAGGAATAGTTCATAATGGCGCCAATTTTTTTGACTCCATAAGAGATGAAACAGGCATGGCTGTACTCGATATTCTGACAATTCCCGATGAACGTCTAAAACGCAAAGCGCAACCCGTAAAAGATATAGAAGCAATTCAGGGATTTATCGATGACTTAATCGAAACCATGTACCACACTGACGATGGTATTGGTCTGGCCTCGACCCAAGTGGGCAGTACAGATGCGGTGATTGTGATCGATTTATCCGAAACCCGTGACCAACCCTTAGTGCTGATTAATCCAGAGATTGTTGAAAAGTCTGGCGAATATGTGGGTGAAGAAGGCTGTCTTTCAATCCCTGGCTATCGCGCGAAAGTGAGCCGTTTCGAAAAGGTCAAAGTCACCGCCTTAGACAGACAAGGCAAAGCGGTTGAAATCGAAACCGACGACTTTTTAGCCATTGTTTTGCAACACGAAATTGATCATTTACACGGTAAAGTGTTTATCGAGCATTTATCGGCATTGAAGCAACAAATCGCCTTAAAAAAGGTACGTAAATACGCCTAATTTCCCCAATGTCTTGCTCTGCAAAGCCGCACATTTGATTGCGGCTTTGCTGTTTCTAGGCGGCATTACCCGTCGTACTCATGGTGATAAAATTGTTACGTTGTTGAATGTTTATCTAGATACACGCAAAACGAGTCTGTTATCAGCATCTATGGGCTAACTACGATGGTAATAACAAAAAATCATCAAAAGCATGTTGTGCCAGTAGGTTTGGCACGAAATGGGTACAAATTTAGAGAAAACGGCGAATTTGGGGGAGAACAGCGGTAAATGTGGATTAAGCAATAGAGGAAAAATCAGACAGAGCCGAAGGGTGGGGCATGTTTGAATGTTTTGGAAAACCTAGAACAGGCACGAAGATTTTATCTTAGGCACAAATAAAAATTAAGCATCTTGATGGATGTTTATATTAAATTTAGGTTTTATAGAGAGTTAAAGCTAGAAATGGTACACCCGAGTGGACTCGAACCACCGACCCCTACCATGTCAAGGTAGTGCTCTAACCAACTGAGCTACGGGTGCACTGTTTGAATTTCACTTTTTAGACTCTGTGAAAAGAGTGGTACACCCGAGTGGACTCGAACCACCGACCCCTACCATGTCAAGGTAGTGCTCTAACCAACTGAGCTACGGGTGCATTGTATTAGCTATATCGAAACCGCTAAACGCATCTCGCTTTCGAACGAGCGCTATATTAGGGGGATAGCGAAAGGCTGGCAAGCAAAAAAACGAATTTTATTGTCAAATGGTGAATTGCTGTGCAACTTGCCCAGTGTTTCAGCAAAGTTACTGATAAAACGGCATGTTAGGCTTCAAAGATTGCAAAATTAAAAGAAATTAAACAAAACGGCGAGCTAATGCTCGCCGTTGATTCAGTGAATTATGTCCTATGTCAATGGTGCACGCTGTCGCCTTCAATCAGACTTAAATGTACGCCATGCTTTTGAATATAACGTAGACGGATGAAAAACAGCAGCGCCGCCGAGGTGAGACCTGCAATCAATCCTGCCCAAAAGCCATGGGCGCCCATGGCGGGTACGATAAAGTCGGTATACGCCAAGGTATAACCTAAGGTCATGCCGATTCCCCAATAGGAAAACAGCGTAATATAAAACGCACTGCGGGTATCCTTATATCCACGTAGTGCACCAGCGGCAACCACTTGGACTGAGTCAGATAGTTGATATAGCGCGGCCATCAACATCAAACTGCCCGCAAGTACCACCACTTCAGGATCGCTGTTATATAACTCGGCGATTTGAAAGCGGAATATCACCGTTAAGATTGCCGTCGATAAGGCCAACGATAGTGCCAACCACAATCCGACTTTAGCCACCACGGCAGAAATATCTGCACGATCGCGGCCAAGGTAGTAGCCAATACGAATCGAGACGGCAATACCAATCGACAGTGGCAACATAAATACAATAGCGGAGAAGTTCAACGCTATCTGATGACTTGCCACCACAGTTGCGCCTAATGGCGCCAGCAGCAGGGCGATAATCGCAAACAAACTTACTTCAAAAAATAACGCCATCGCGATTGGCATGCCGAGCTTGGTCATCTTCTTCATGGTGGTAAAATCGGGGCGATGGAATTGGCTAAAGGGCGCCAATGCTGCAAATTTCTTATGAAACTGCATATAAATCGTCATGGCGATCAACATGGCCCAAAATACCAATGCAGTTGCGACACCGCAGCCAGCGCCGCCCATGGCAGGCACGCCGAAGTGACCATAAATAAAGATATAGTTTGCTGGAATATTTACGGCGAGTCCCACAAAACCGATGATCATAGTGGGTAAGGTATATGAAATCCCCTCACTGCAACCGCGCAATACTTGATAGAGCACAAATGCGGGGGCACCCCATAAAATACCGTCGATATATCCTATGGTTAAGTTGTACAATTGGGGCTCTAAATTCATATGGCTGAGCACGAGTGGCGCGGATGCGAGAAACGCCATTACGCCAAGGCCGCCAATTAAGGCTAAGTAGGCGCCTTGAAACGCCAAAGGTTGAATGGCTTTCTGATTATTTGCACCATTGTGATGGGCAAATAATGGAGTAAAAGCCATCAGTAGCCCCTGTACAAATAGAATTGCGGGCAACCAAAGACTGGTTCCCACGGCAACTGCGGCCATATCGACCGCACTGACGCGCCCCGCCATTACCGTGTCGATAAACCCCATCATGGTTTGTGTCACTTGGGCGATCAACACTGGAAGTGCGAGTTGAATTAAGCGTTTGGCCTGAAAGCCTGAATGATTCATAAATACAGCCTTTAACGAATAAGCGAGCAAAAAATGTTTACTGGTATAGTTCAAGCCACCTGTGAGGTGGTTGCAATACATAAGAAAGATGGCCTCAATACCCTTGAGGTAGCGTTTAAACCTGATTTGCATGAGGGACTTGCAATTGGCGCAAGTGTGGCAAATAACGGGGTATGTCTGACGGTGACTCAGGTCGTTGATGATAGGGTATTTTTCGATGTAGTGGAAGAGACCTTAAGATTGACTAACTTGGCAAATTTATCCGTTGGGCAGCGCGTTAATATTGAACGCTCTCTGACTTTTGGTAGCGAAATTGGCGGCCATATCCTATCTGGACACATTCATACCAAGGCAAAAGTCAGTCACATTAGTCACACCGAGCAACATTATGATCTGACCTTAAGCGTCGAGCCTAAATGGATGAATTATATTCTCTATAAAGGCTTTGTTGGGGTAAATGGTTGCAGCCTTACCGTTGGCGAGGTGACCGAGAGTACTTTTATGCTGCACTTGATCCCAGAAACTCTTAAGTTGACTAATTTAGGCCAATGTCAGGTTGGTGATGAGTTAAATATCGAAATTGACAGCCAAACCCAAGCCATCGTCGACACCGTTGAGCGTGTGCTGGCTAAACGTTTTAGCAACCAATCTTAATCAACATGCCTAATAAATTTGCTCGTCGTCCGAGTCAATATATAACTCTATGGTTCGGCGGGCATCATCCACATGTAAACGCAGGTGGATGGGGTTACAACAAATTCGGCAGTCATCGTAATAATCCTGATCGCCGCTGCTGGCATCAATACTAATATGTTGATGGTGTCCGCAGTGGGGGCACGCAATCACTTTATTCATGATCCTCATGGCGCTACTCCTCGCTAATGAAGGGATGACACTTGTCGCTAAGCCGTCATACTGGCTTTGTTGAGTATACAAGAATGTGCCGTGGCAGCTTAGATAAAGTCGATATCAAAATCTCAGTAACTAGATTTTTCCATTCAGCTCAGCGCTTGGTACTTTTTCACTAAAATTTTCTAGCGTAAGAACCGTCAAGCATGTGCACCAGTATAAGTTAACTCAATCCTTTACAGTCATCAGTTCGACAGGTGCCGTCGGTAATATGCCTTCCTCTATATTGTCACTAATGGCCTGCGATAGTCGTTCTATCTGTAGCAAAAGCTCGGCATGGATATCGGCCTGTAAGCCAATAGTATCGAATTGTATAATTTGGCTTTGAACCACTATCGGCTCAGGTTGTGTTTTTGGTATGGGGTTAACAGAGATTGAATTCTGGGCGACTTGGTTAAGTGCAACCGTCAATAGGATACTCGTGAACATACCAACTCCTTTTGCTTCATTATTTACAGCGATGTGACGGCAACGGCATTTGTTATGGCAAATAACAAAGAATCCCGCGGTCATTTAACGCGCATAGCGTAGGGGCGTTAGATGACTGCCACATGAACGATTGACTGCAATATGATGAATTAACGGCAAACTTCGCGGATTGGTTTTAATAAATGCATCGATTTGGGCGCCAACCCCAGCAATCGGGCCATTTAACTTGCGTGTATTAAAGATGATCCCGTAGAATAACTGCCTGCTACGCAAGGCGGCTAAGACTCCTGTACTGTCTTAACCTCGCGAGCATTACTCTTTTTACTTAATCACCATGTGGCCCTACGTGTGGGTCACCACTGGACAAGGATATTTCATGCCTGTAATTACACTTCCTGATGGTAGCAAACGCGAGTTTGCACATCCCGTATCGACTCTCGATGTTGCCGCTGATATTGGCCCTGGTCTTGCGAAAGCCTGTATCGCTGGTCGCGTGAATGGCGAACTCAAAGACGCTTGCGATCTTATCGAAATCGATGCTGAACTTTCTATTATTACCGCTAAAGACGAAGAAGGTATTGAAATCCTTCGCCATTCTTGTGCGCATTTATTAGGCCATGCAATCAAGCAATTATGGCCACAAACCAAGATGGCGATCGGTCCTGTGATCGATAACGGCTTCTACTACGACATCGATCTTGAGCATAAGCTGACTCAAGAAGATATCGAAGCCCTCGAAAAACGTATGCTTGAACTGGCAAAAACCAACTATGACGTAGTGAAACGCGTTGTAAGCTGGCAAGAAGCCCGTGATACCTTCGCCGCTCGCGGTGAAGAATATAAGATTGCGATTCTGGATGAAAACATCAGCAAAGATGCGACACCTGCTCTGTATCATCACGAAGAATATACTGACATGTGCCGTGGTCCTCACGTGCCAAACATGCGTTTTTGCCAGCATTTTAAATTGATGAGCATTGCCGGCGCCTACTGGCGCGGTAACTCTGAAAACAAGATGCTGCAACGTATTTATGGTACTGCATGGGCTGACAAAAAAGCCTTGAGCACCTATTTAACTCGCCTCGAAGAAGCGGCTAAGCGTGACCACCGTAAAATCGGTAAGCAGCTCGACTTGTATCACATGCAAGAAGAAGCACCGGGTATGGTGTTCTGGCATAACGACGGTTGGAGCATCTTCCTCGAATTAGAAAGATTCATTCGCCGTAAATTAAACCAATACACTTACCAAGAAGTGAAAGGTCCACTCATGATGGACCGCGTACTGTGGGAGCGTTCTGGTCATTGGGATAAGTACTCAGAAGCCATGTTCACCACCAGCAGTGAAAACCGTGAATATGCGGTTAAGCCAATGAACTGCCCTGGCCACGTACAGATTTTCAACCAAGGTTTGAAATCTTACCGTGACTTGCCATTGCGTATGGCGGAATTTGGTTGCTGTCACCGTAATGAGCCTTCTGGTTCACTGCACGGCCTGATGCGCGTACGTGGTTTTACTCAAGACGATGCCCATATTTTCTGTACTGAAGAGCAAGTTCAAGCGGAAGTCAGCTCTTGTATCCAAATGGTATACGATACTTACTCTACCTTCGGTTTTGAAAACATCGTGGTAAAACTATCAACTCGCCCAGAAAAACGTATCGGTGACGATGCGATGTGGGATAGAGCTGAAGAAGCGTTGAAACAAGCCTTACGTGCTAATAATATTGAATTCACTATTTTACCGGGTGAAGGTGCCTTCTACGGTCCTAAGATTGAGTTCACACTGCACGACTGTTTAGACCGTGCATGGCAGTGCGGAACAGTGCAACTTGACTACGCATTACCAAGCCGTTTAGGTGCAACTTATGTGGCGGAAGATAATAGCCGTCAAACGCCTGTGATGATCCATCGTGCAATTTTAGGTTCGTTGGAGCGTTTCTTAGGTATTCTAATTGAAGAATATGCTGGTCGGTTCCCAACATGGTTAGCGCCAATGCAAGTTGTCGTGATGAATATCACCGACAAACAGGCTGATTATGTTGAAGAAGTGGTCAAATTCTTCAAAGAACAAGGTATTCGTGCCTCATTTGACTTGAGGAATGAGAAAATAGGCTTTAAAATACGCGAACACACCTTAAGGCGTGTCCCTTATTTATTGGTCGTTGGCGATCAAGAGATGGAAAATAAGGAAGTCGCGGTGCGTACTCGTGATGGCGTTGATTTAGGTAAGATGCGAATTGAAGATTTCGCCGCTAAAATCCATCAACAGATTTCGCTCCGTAGTCTCAAATTGTTGGAGGAATAGGTCATAAAGATCAAGAAAACAGCAGGGCGTCAGCTGGCCCCTAATAGAATCAATGAAGAAATCACAGGTGTACCAGAAGTACGCTTAACCGGCATTGATGGTGAAGCTATTGGTGTGGTGAGCATCAGAGATGCTCAGAATTTGGCAGATGAAGCAGGTGTAGACCTAGTTGAAATTAGTCCAAATGCTGAACCTCCAGTATGTCGCATTATGGACTACGGTAAGTTCCTGTTTGATAAGGCTAAGTCAGCCAAGGAACAAAAGAAGAAGCAAAAGCAGGTTCAGGTTAAGGAAATTAAATTCCGTCCTGGAACTGACGAAAACGACTATCAGGTAAAACTACGCAACCTGATACGTTTTCTGGAAGACGGGGACAAAGCGAAAATTACGCTGCGTTTCCGAGGTCGCGAAATGGCCCACCAAAATCTTGGTATGGATCTGTTGAACCGTATTAAGACTGATTTGGATGAGTATGCGGTTGTTGAATCTTTCCCGAAAATGGAAGGCCGACAAGCCATCATGGTGCTAGCGCCTAAAAAGAAATAAGTAGGGCAACCTATAAAAGTAGCGAAGGCTATATGCCTTCGCTCGCCTTGCTTTTTATTTAACATCCCAATGCGGAGTTTTAGTAATGCCTAAAATGAAAACCGACAGAGGTGTAGCGAAGCGTTTTAAGAAAACCGCTAATGGTTTCAAGCGCAAGCAAGCCCATTTACGTCACATTCTGACCAAAAAGAGCACTAAGCGTAAGCGTCACTTACGTAACAAGTGTTTAGTTGCCAAAGTTGACGTTCCAGCAATCGCGCGTCAATTACCATACGCTTAATTTAGGAGATTAGAAAATGCCAAGAGTTAAGCGTGGTGTAACCGCACGTGCTCGTCACAAGAAAGTTTTAAAATTAGCTAAAGGTTATTATGGCGCTCGTAGCCGTACTTACCGCGTTGCTGTTCAAGCAGTAACTAAAGCTGGTCAATATGCTTACCGTGACCGTCGTCAGAAAAAACGTCAATTCCGCCAACTGTGGATTGCACGTATTAATGCTGCAGCTCGTCAAAATGGTCTGTCTTACAGCCGTTTCATCAACGGTCTGAAAAAGGCGTCTATCGAAATCGATCGTAAGATTTTGGCTGACATCGCTGTATTTGACAAAGTTGTATTCGCAACTTTAGTTGAAAAAGCAAAAGAAGCGTTAAACTAAGCAATTAGTTTGTCGCACTTAAGAGGGGACCATTTGGTCCCTTTTTTTGTTGCTGTTTTTTAGCCACAACATGCAGATAAAAAAAAGCAGGCTAAGGTAGTTAACCTGTGCCTGCTATTATTTGAGTTTAGATAAGACTTACAGTAGATTATTTCTTCGCGTCTAAGTAACGCTCGGCATCTAATGCTGCCATACAACCTGTACCCGCAGAGGTAATCGCTTGACGGTAATGTTGGTCCATCACATCACCTGCGGCAAACACGCCTTCTATACTGGTTTGCGTGGCGTTACCTTGGAGACCACTCTGCACCTTCAAATAGCCGTTGTTCATCTCTAATTGGCCTTCAAAAATCCCTGTGTTTGGGCTGTGACCAATGGCCACGAACACACCGGCAACGGCTAGATCAGTGATAGAACCGTCTTTGGTGCTCTTCATTTTTAGACCTGTTACACCCATTGCATCACCAACCACTTCTTCCATGGTTTGGTCTAGATGCAGGATAATGTTGCCGTTGGCGACTTTATCCATTAAACGGTCGATAAGAATTTTTTCTGAGCGGAAGGTGTCGCGACGGTGAATTAAGTGCACTTCGGCGGCGATATTGCTTAGGTATAGTGCTTCTTCAACGGCTGTGTTACCACCACCAATCACTGCAACTTTTTGATTACGATAGAAGAAACCATCACAGGTTGCACAGGCCGATACGCCGCGTCCTTTGAACGCTTCTTCAGACTCAAGTCCTAGGTAACGGGCAGAGGCGCCAGTGGCGATGATTAGCGCATCACAGGTATATTCGCCGTTATCGCCTTTTAAACGGAAAGGGCGCTCAGTTAGCGTCACTTCATTAATATGATCGAACAGAATTTCAGTATCAAATTTTTCCGCATGCTTTTGCATACGTTCCATTAATGCTGGACCCGTTAAGTCTTCTGCATCACCTGGCCAGTTTTCAACTTCAGTCGTGGTCGTTAACTGACCACCTTGCTGCATACCTGTGATCATCACAGGCTTTAAGTTTGCGCGCGCAGCATAAACTGCAGCGGTGTATCCTGCGGGACCTGAACCTAAAATCAATAGGTTACTATGTCTGACTTGGCTCATTTTTCTCTCCGTGCTTTTAGCAAATTGCATGGATTGTAGGGAATTTACCTGTAGGGGTAAAGCGATGTTTGGTGATTCTTTTAGATTATGCTAATCGAATCCTAAGGCAAATTGTCAGCCTGAGTTTACTAAGGCTATGGCTTAAAACCGGCGTGAGTGAAGATAATTGTGATCTGCATAAAAAATCGGCCTCAACAGAGTGAGGCCGAACAAAGCAGAGTAGGTCCGTGTGAACCTAGGCTCTCATATGATTAGGCTAATAAACTTGCTGGCGCTGTGTACTCAAGATTTAATGCTTGAGCCACTTCTTTACAAACCAGTTTGCCGTGCATTACGTTCAAACCGTTTAGTAAGTGCTTGTCTTGTAACAGGGCGGCTTTATAACCTAAGTTAGCTAACTTAAGGATATAAGGCAGAGTTGCGTTATTGAGAGCGAAGGTTGATGTACGGGCTACTGCGCCTGGCATGTTCGCTACACAGTAGTGCACAACATCATCAACGATATAAGTTGGATCTTGGTGAGTCGTTGCATGGGAGGTTTCCACGCAACCGCCTTGGTCGATAGCAACGTCTACGATAGCACTGCCTGGTTTCATACGAGAAATCATGCTACGTGTCACCAGTTTAGGTGCCGCAGCACCAGGAATTAATACGCCACCAATGACTAAGTCAGCTTCTAATACATGGCGCTCAATCGCATCGGCAGTCGAGTAAACCGCTTTAACTGCAGAACCAAATTGCATGTTTAAGCGACGTAGTGCATCGATGCTACGATCAAGCACAACTACATCTGCGCCCATACCGACAGCCATTTGCGCTGCATTAGTACCGACCATGCCACCGCCAATGATCACAACTTTAGCTGGCTCAACACCGGGTACACCACCTAATAACATACCACGACCACCAGAAGATTTTTCCAGCGCCATCGCACCCGCTTGGATAGACATGCGGCCAGCCACTTCTGACATCGGGGCTAACAGCGGTAAGCCACCACGGTCATCGGTCACAGTTTCGTAAGCGATACATACGGCACCACTTTTAATTAAATCTTCAGTTTGTGGTAAATCCGGTGCTAAATGCAGATAAGTGAATAAAATCTGGTCATGACGCAGCATGGCGCGTTCAACTGCCTGAGGCTCTTTTACCTTTACAATCATCTCTGCTTTAGCAAAGACTTCAGCAGCAGTTGCTAATATTTTTGCGCCTGCATCAATATAATCCTGATCAGTAAAACCAATTCCCGTGCCGGCATTCGTTTCTACAAACACTTCATGACCTTTGATTGTCAATTCGCGAACGCTTGAAGGAACCATACCGACACGATACTCGTGGTTTTTAATTTCCTTTGGTACACCAATAATCATTTTTGAGCCTCAATTGCCTGAAAAACCCACTTTTAATGGGCATAATTGTTATTTTATCGTGACCTGAACGTGATTAATTCAGGGATATCTAGTATAGTATCGGCGACGCAGTTTATGCTGCTGAACTTTAGACATACGTAGAATAAAATGTTGTTTTAGTGATAAAGCAAGGTTAAATAAATGGCATATAATAAAAAGAGTCCTGTAAAAGACTTGGATCGCATCGATCGCAACATTCTTAATGAATTACAAATTGATGGACGCATTTCAAATGTGGAACTATCTAAAAGAGTGGGATTAAGTCCTACTCCGTGTTTAGAAAGAGTGAAACGACTCGAAAAGCAAGGATATATCAATGGCTATACTGCTTTGGTGAATCCTCATTTCTTGGGTGCATCCCTACTGGTATTCGTGGAAATCACATTAAGCCGTGATACTCCCGAAGTATTTGATAAGTTTAATCGCGCTGTGCAACTGTTGGATGATATTCAAGAATGTCATCTCGTTTCTGGTGACTTTGACTACTTATTAAAAACACGTGTTTCTGATATGTCGGCTTATCGCCGCCTATTGGGCGAAACTTTACTGAAATTACCTTCTGTTTCTGATACCCGTACCTACGTGGTGATGGAAGAAGTTAAACATACTAGTCGTGTTGCGATAAACCAGCTGCTCTGCGATATTTAATACCCTGAAACGGTTACAATAAGGGGCCTAGGCCCCTTATTTATTCCAGTGTAAGCCTTTTAAAACCACACTTATAACCTTGCTTTTGCCCTTAAGTTAGCCAGCTTAGGGGCATATTTTTATCTGGCATTTGTCTTCAACAATGTAGCCTAAATTGATTGCGGAATAATCAGTTAATGGTCAAAGTCCTAGCTTTTATGAGCCAAGAGCGTTTTTTTAGCTTATAGCAGTAATTCTTAGGAGAAAAACCGCCTAAGATGCTCCACATTTAATGGGATTCTGGTATCGTTAGCCCACCTGTTTCAATTTTATGGATTAAGTCGTTTGTCTCAAGGAAATAGTGTACGCACGCTCTCAGGCTTGCAGCGTCTGCTCGAAGGCGGACTCATCATTTGCTGTGTTGTAGCCACTTATATTTTGCTCGCTTTAGCCAGTTTCAGTCCCTCAGATCCGGGTTGGAGTCAGTCTCATTTTCAAGGTGATATCAATAACTGGACAGGGGCTGTTGGTGCTTGGATCGCCGATATTCTGCTGTATTTTTTTGGCGTGACAGCCTATATCATGCCAATTATTGTCGCCTCTACTGGTTGGCTGCTTTTTAAGCGGGCCCATGATTTGTTGGAAATCGACTACTTTTCGGTTGCATTGCGGATCATTGGTTTTCTGCTACTTATTCTTGGTTTTTCGGCATTAGCCAGCATGAACGCCAATAATATCTATGAGTTTTCCGCAGGCGGTGTAGCTGGTGATGTCATTGGCCAAGCGATGCTGCCATATTTTAATAAGTTAGGCACAACCTTATTGCTATTGTGCTGTTTAGGCTCGGGTTTTACGCTATTAACAGGGATCAGTTGGCTGACTGTGGTTGAAAAGGTCGGCTTTGTCTCAATCTGGTGCTACAAACAACTCAAACGTTTACCTCAGTCGTTAAAGCGTGAGCGAGAAACGGAAGATACTCGCGGTTTTATGTCTGTTGTGGATAAATTCCGCGAGCGTCGTGATTCGCAGCATGTGCTTGATAAAGCTAAAATACGTCAACCAGATACAACACAAAGTCGCGTGATCCATACACGGGCTTTACCAGAAGAGCCCCGTGAAGAATTCATCACTGAAGCCAGTAGTGGTAAAGGTAAGTTATCTTCTTTGGTTAAAATTTTAAGTTTAAACAACAATAAAGCAAAAGCTGAACCTAAAGGCCAGCAACGCGTTGAGCCGCAACTTGATCCTGTTAGCGCGGTGGCTGAATATGGTCATTTTGAAGCGCCACCTTGGGTAGCTAAAGCGCAAGATGCTGATTTGGAAGAAGATGAAACCGATAACGGTTTCAACGCTCAGGTTTTCGACGACGATGAGGATGAACCAGTATTGCATCGCGAAGCTATCATTGATGAAGATGATGACATCTTAACGTTCAATGATGACGATGTGATCGATTTTGATACCAAAGCATCTACGGGGGCAGTGACTCAAGCGCAGCGCCAAAAGCAAGCTCCTAAGGCTAAGATTGTCGATGGCATTGTCGTATTACCCGGCCAAGAAGATAAACCTGTGCCGACTAAGCCTATGGATCCGTTGCCAAGCATCAGTTTGCTCGATGTGCCTGATCGCAAAAAGAACCCGATTAGTCCCGAAGAGTTAGAACATGTGGCACGTTTGGTTGAAGCTAAGCTTGCCGACTTTAATATTGTTGCCACTGTTGTGGGGGTCTATCCAGGTCCGGTGATCACTCGTTTTGAGCTTGAACTTGCGCCAGGTATTAAAGCCTCTAAGATTTCAAACCTTGCAAATGACTTAGCCCGTTCACTGCTGGCAGAGCGTGTGCGAGTCGTTGAGGTGATCCCAGGGAAATCTTACGTTGGCCTCGAACTGCCAAACAAGTTTCGCGAAACAGTGTATATGCGTGATGTACTCGACTGTGAAGCCTTTACTCAGAGCAAATCGAATTTAACTATGGTGCTTGGCCAAGATATCTCCGGTGAGCCTGTGGTGGTTGACTTAGGTAAAATGCCGCACTTATTGGTTGCTGGTACGACAGGCTCGGGTAAATCAGTCGGGGTGAACGTGATGATCACCAGCTTGCTGTATAAGTCTGGTCCTGAAGATGTTCGCTTTATCATGATTGACCCGAAAATGCTTGAGCTCTCGGTTTATGAAGGTATCCCGCATTTACTCTGTGAAGTCGTTACCGACATGAAAGAAGCGGCCAATGCGCTGCGTTGGTGTGTGGGTGAGATGGAGCGCCGCTACAAGCTAATGTCTATGATGGGCGTTCGTAACATCAAGGGCTATAACGCGAAAATCGCTGAAGCTAAAGCCAATGGTGAAGTGATTTATGATCCTATGTGGAAATCGTCTGACAGCATGGAGCCAGAGGCACCAGCCTTAGATAAACTGCCTTCGATTGTGGTGGTTGTCGATGAATTTGCCGACATGATGATGATTGTCGGTAAGAAAGTGGAAGAACTGATCGCCCGTATCGCCCAAAAAGCCCGTGCTGCGGGTATCCATTTAATCCTCGCGACCCAGCGTCCGTCGGTGGATGTGATCACCGGCTTAATCAAGGCTAACATTCCGACGCGGATGGCGTTCCAAGTGTCTTCCCGTATCGACTCCCGTACCATTTTAGATCAGCAAGGTGCCGAAACCTTACTCGGTATGGGTGACATGTTGTACTTACCGCCCGGAACCGCAGTGCCAAATCGTGTCCATGGTGCCTTTATCGATGACCATGAAGTTCACCGTGTGGTAGCCGATTGGTGCGCCCGTGGTAAGCCACAATACATTGATGAGATCCTCAATGGCGTCAGTGAGGGTGAACAAGTGCTATTGCCGGGTGAAACCGCCGAATCCGATGAAGAATACGATCCGCTCTACGATGAGGCCGTCGCCTTCGTGACCGAAACTCGCCGAGGTTCGATTTCGAGCGTGCAGCGTAAATTTAAGATTGGTTATAACCGTGCTGCGCGTATTATCGAACAAATGGAAATGCAGGGCGTGGTGTCGGCGCAGGGCCATAACGGTAACCGCGAAGTGTTAGCGCCTCCGGCCCCAAAACACTATTAATGTTAAGCTAGATGTCAGTTTGAACTCGCCATAATGCGGCGAGTTCAACTTTTAGTCCAAAGGATACCTATGAAAAAACTGTTGTGTGCTGTGTTGTTATCACCATTGTTATACAGCAATGCAGTGTTGGCCGATGATGCTAAGCAATTACGCGAAACCTTAAACGGCACGGAGTCCCTTAAGGCGGATTTTAAGCAAACCGTTACTGATGTGAATAAAAAAGTTATCCAAAGCGGTGCTGGCGTATTTGCACTTGCTCACCCTAATCAGTTTTATTGGCATTTAACGGCGCCCGATGAGTCTAAAATTGTCGCCGACGGTAAAGACTTATGGATCTACAACCCCTTTGCCGAGGAAGTTGTGATTATGGATTTTGCTGAAGCTATTAATGCATCGCCTATCGCTTTATTAGTTCACCGCGATGATGCCACTTGGTCGCAATATAGCGTGACCAAGAAGCAAGACTGTTATGAAATCAAACCTAAGTCGATGGACGCTGGTATTTCTGCGGTCAATGTGTGTTTTAACAAAGGCACACTGAATAAATTTAATGTACTCGATGATAAAGGCAATCTGAGCCAGTTTGACTTAAGCAATCAACACACTATTAGTTCTGCGGATAAAGCGCTGTTTAAGTTTGTGTTGCCAGATAACGTTGATGTTGATGACCAACGTGTTAAATCCCAATAGGTTAGCGAGTGAGTAGTTTATCGTTTAATTTTGCGCCCGATTTTCGTCCTTTGGCCGCGCGTATGCGCCCAAGGACGATAGCTGAGTACATAGGTCAAGCTCATTTGTTAGGTGAGGGCCAACCACTACGCCAAGCATTAGAAGCGGGCCGCGCCCATTCGATGATGTTATGGGGACCGCCGGGCACAGGTAAAACGACCCTTGCTGAACTTATCGCCCATTATTCTAATGCCCATGTCGAACGTATTTCGGCGGTCACGTCGGGTGTAAAAGATATTCGCGCCGCCATTGAGCAAGCGCAAGCGATTGCTCAATCCCGTGGCCAACGTACCTTGTTATTTGTTGATGAAGTGCATCGCTTTAATAAGAGTCAACAGGACGCCTTTTTGCCCTTTATTGAAGATGGCACTGTGATTTTTATTGGGGCGACCACGGAAAACCCTTCATTTGAAATCAATAATGCCTTACTGTCGCGGGCGCGAGTCTATCTTATCAAGCGCTTAAGCCATGACGAGATAGTGCATATTATCACCCAAGCCTTAACGGACACCGAACGCGGCTTGGGGCAACGACAGTTAATTATGCCAATTGATGTGCTCAGTAAGCTGGCGCAGTTATGTGATGGCGATGCGCGTAAGGCGCTGAACCTGCTTGAGTTGATGAGCGATATGGTGGCCGATGGTGGCAGTTTTACCACTGAAATGCTGGTACAAGTCGCCGGTCATCAAGTGGCGGGGTTCGATAAAAATGGCGATCAGTTTTACGATTTGATTTCAGCGGTACATAAATCGATTCGTGGCTCGGCGCCCGATGCGGCGCTGTACTGGTTTTGCCGCATTTTAGAAGGCGGCGGCGATCCGCTGTATGTCGCCAGACGTTTATTAGCTATAGCCTCAGAAGATGTGGGCAACGCGGATCCCGCTGCGATGACCATTGCGCTCAATGCCTGGGATTGTTTCCACCGCGTAGGTCCTGCCGAAGGTGAGCGGGCGATTGCCCAAGCGATTGTGTATTTAGCCAGTGCGCCTAAAAGTAATGCCGTGTATACAGCCTTTAAAGCGGCGAGGGCGCTGGCGCGCGAAACGGGCCAAGAGGCCGTGCCTTATCATTTACGTAATGCACCCACAAAACTCATGGCGGAAATGGGTTTTGGCGCCGAGTATCGTTATGCCCACGATGAACCCAATGCCTATGCCAGCGGCGAGAATTATTTCCCCGAATCCTTACAAGCATCGCAATTTTATTTCCCGACTGAACGCGGATTTGAGAAGCGGATTAAGGACAAATTGGCGCAATTAGCGCAATTAGATCAAGCCAGTGGGAGAAAAAGGTATGAATAATCTCATACTTGTGGCCTTAGGTGGTTCCATTGGTGCGGTTTTTCGCTATCTTATTTCAATATTCATGATCCAAGTATTTGGCAGCAGTTTTCCTTTTGGTACACTGTTGGTCAATGTCCTTGGTTCATTTTTAATGGGCGTCATTTACGCACTGGGACAATTGAGTCATATCAGCCCAGAACTCAAAGCACTAATTGGTGTTGGCCTGTTAGGTGCTTTGACAACGTTTTCAACCTTCTCAAACGAAACTTTATTGCTGATGCAAGAAGGAGATTGGTTGAAGGCAGCTTTGAATGTGGTGTTGAACCTAAGTCTATGTTTGTTTATGGTTTACTTAGGTCAACAACTGGTTTTTTCTCGCATTTAACTATTAAGAATATATCACATGTTAGATCCTAAATTTTTGCGCAACGAATTAGCAGTGACCGCTGAGCGATTAGCTACCCGTGGTTTTATTTTAGATGTCGCTCATCTCACCCAATTAGAAGAAAAACGTAAGTCACTGCAAGTGGCAACGGAAGAGCTGCAAGCCTCGCGTAATGCTATTTCCAAGTCCATCGGACAAGCTAAATCCCGCGGCGAAGATGTGGATGCCATCATGGCGCAGGTAGGCGATTTAGGTGCGCAATTAGATGCGAAGAAAGTCGAGCTGGCCGCGGTACTTGAAGAAGTGAACGCGATTGCTATGTCGATGCCAAACCTGCCAGACGAGTCTGCGCCTATCGGTGCTGACGAGACTGAAAACGTCGAAATCCGTCGTTGGGGCACGCCACGCAGCTTCGATTTCCCTGTTAAAGATCATATCGATTTAGGTGAAGGCCTAAACGGTTTAGATTTTAAGAGCGCAGTGAAAATCACTGGCTCACGCTTTATCGTGATGAAAGGCCAAATTGCCCGTTTAAATCGTGCATTAGGGCAGTTCATGCTAGATCTACACACCACTGAGCATGGTTATACCGAAGCCTACGTGCCATTACTGGTTAACGAAGCAAGCTTATTGGGTACTGGCCAATTACCTAAGTTTGGTGAGGATTTATTCCACACAAAACCTGCGACCGAAGAAGGCCAAGGCTTAAGCCTTATTCCAACCGCAGAAGTGCCATTAACCAACTTAGTGCGTGATACCATCGTTGATGAAGATGAGTTACCCATTAAATTAACCGCACATACCGCGTGTTTCCGTAGTGAAGCAGGGTCTTACGGTAAAGATACCCGTGGCTTAATTCGTCAACATCAGTTTGATAAAGTAGAATTAGTACAGCTAGTTAAGCCAGAAGATTCAATGGCTGCACTCGAAGTGTTGACTGGCCATGCGGAAACGGTTTTACAACGCTTAGGCTTACCATATCGTACAGTGGTGCTTTGTACCGGTGATATGGGCTTTGGCTCAAGCAAGACCTACGATATTGAAGTGTGGTTACCTGGGCAAAACACTTACCGTGAGATCTCTTCATGCTCAAATATGAAGGATTTCCAAGCGCGCCGTATGCAAGCCCGTTACCGTGTTAAGGCTGATAACAAACCCGCATTATTACATACCTTAAATGGCTCTGGTCTTGCGGTAGGTCGTACCTTAGTTGCAATTTTGGAAAACTATCAAAATGCTGATGGTAGCGTGACTATCCCTGAGGCGCTGCGTCCATACATGGGCGGGCTCACACAGATCGGTTAATTGACATAACACAATACCATGGATAAAGGTCAACGCTATCTTCGTTGGCTTTCCTATACTGCGGTCATCGCCATATTTTGCGCTGTTATGCTCGCAACCTTAGGTAAAGCTGTCTGGGTTGTGTTAGAAAACGTCAATTAGCACGACTCAATGTTAAGATTCAAAATGAAAAGGGATATCTGCAATAGATATCCCTTCTTTTTGATTTTATTACATGATTACTTTGAATATTGATACGCTGAATCAGCCTTCCACGTTCTAAAGCGCAGTTCTGCACCCTCGGGTAGATAAAACACCTTTGGTAAACGACTGTCATAACGCAGTGTTAATTCACTTGGGATCCTCAGAAATGCTTCTTTTTTGGCTAATTCAAAACAGGCCATCATAGTGCTTGGGCCTTCTGATATTTCATCGACCTGATAGTAGTTATAACCCCAACCTTCAACGGTGAGCTCTTTAAGCTGACCATTGAGTCCATGTTTATTGCAATCAACAAGTTGTTGAGTTTGGCCTATTTGGATCTCGACCATGTAGTCTGCTTCATTCTCAAGCTTAGGTAATGTCAAAATATGTTGAACCATGCCTTTGTTGGGGGCAGGGAACATTTTAACGGCTTCCCCTGGAGCATAATTATTGGTGTTCATACGAGAAACATTAATCATTGGGGCATTAAGTCCTGTTGGATGAGGCGGACTGACAGCACTGGCATTAAAAGAAAGCAACGTAAAGGCCAGTGGTACTACCGCAAGATGACGCAATTGAGTTAATTTCATACATTTCTCCTTAAGACTTAAAAAGAGGTTGCTAGGATAATGGAACAACCATTCTACGGTACCTATAAACGGCTTACTTGCAAGAAAGGGTTATTTATGCAGGAAAATTTAAGCCCATAACTCATTTTCCTTAAGATCTTTATCTAGCATTCGGCTATAAAATCAATGAATTTTAGAGAGTTGAACTGTGTTTTTGAAAAATGGCGCATTCATAGAAAATTTTATAGTCTCGATGCTGTGGTTTGTTTGAGGGGTCGCCTCAGAAAACGGAAAATAAAGCACGCTAAGCCCTTACTTACCCAGATGTTTGACTGTTCGTGGCACTTTCACCATGGCAATTGCAATTGCCCAACCCTTGCAAAATGCCGCACGCCTCTACAGATCGAGAGCCAGAACACTTCTCGCGCAAATCAACCAAGTGCCGTTTTAACTGCAACAGCGCGGATACACGCATTTCCACCTGTTGAATATGGGCCTCCAGCAGCGTGTTGACCTCCCCACAGTCCTGCATCGGGTTGTCTCGCAGACCCAGCAATGCGCGAATCTCGCTCAACGTCATCTCGAGCGAACGGCAATGACGGATGAATTGCAAGCGCTCAATGTGCGCCTCACCGTACAGCCGGAAGTTGCCACCGCTTCGCGCTGGCTTCGGCAGTAGCCCTTCCTTCTCGTAGTAGCGGATGGTCACGACCTCGCACCCAGAGCGCTTGGCGAGGTCGCCAATTCTGATTTCCATGCATCAATCTCCAATTATCACTTGACTCTATAGTGACTATAGAGATTTTAATGGAGGCTGAATAGAAGATTTTCAGGAGTTACTCATGAGCGAATGCGCTTCAAAGGGGTGTGGCTGCACGACTGAGCCGATCATCCAACCCACGGCACCGGCCCCGCTGGCAACCGGATCGGCTCAAGCGGTGTACCGCATCGAGAACATGGATTGCCCGACCGAAGAGGCGCTGATCCGAAGCAAACTGGCCGGTCTGGCGGGGGTGGCGGGTCTTGAATTCAACCTGATGCAACGTACCTTGGCCGTGCGACACGAATTGCCTTCGTTGTCTCCCGTCGAGCAGGCGCTGAAGGCCATCGGCATGCAAGCTGTGCGCATGGATCAGGCGTCGGCCGAGCAGACGACCAAGCTGTCCATTGCCAAGATGGATTGCCCGACCGAAGAGACGTTGATCCGCAACAAGCTCGGCACCGTGGCCGGTGTTGCTGATCTCGATTTCAACCTGATGCAGCGCACGCTGTCGGTACGCCATGCGAACCAGGTTCTGCCAGACGTGCTCGTGGCACTGCAAGCGCTTGGATTCGAGGCGCAGGTCGTGGACACGGCAGAGGTCGCATCTCCATCCGCCGCCCCTGTGACCACGCCGACCAACTGGTGGCCGCTGGGCATCTCCTTGGTCACTGCATCGGCGGCCGAGGCGGTCTACTGGCTCCACAACGGCAATCACTGGTCGGTTGTCGTTCTGGCGCTTGTCGCGGTCTTCACGGGTGGCCTCTCCACCTACAAGAAGGGGTGGATTGCGCTCAAGAACCGTAATCTCAACATGAACGCCCTCATGTCGATTGCGGTCACGGGTGCCATGTTGATCGGCCACTGGCCCGAAGCGGCAATGGTGATGGTACTGTTCGCGCTGGCCGAGGTAATCGAAGCCAAATCGCTGGATCGCGCTCGTAACGCTATCCGTGGCCTGCTCGACCTGACCCCGGAACAGGCCACGGTACAGCAGGCTGACGGCACATGGCGCGAGGTGGGCGCCAAGCAAATCACCATCGGCGCCCGCGTCCGGGTCAAACCAGGTGAGCGCATCGCCCTTGATGGTGAGGTGCTGGAAGGCCGCTCTGCCGTCAACCAAGCCCCGATCACGGGTGAAAGCCTCCCGGTCGAAAAATCCCCCGGTGATTCGGTGTTCGCTGGCACGATCAACGAATCCGGCTCGTTCGAGTACCGCGTCACCGCCTTGGCCAACAACTCCACTTTGGCCCGGATCATTCACGCGGTAGAGGCTGCGCAAGGTAGTCGTGCGCCGACTCAGCGTTTTGTCGATCAGTTCGCCCGCTGGTACACCCCCGTTGTATTCGGCGTTGCCATCGCCGTCGCGTTGTTGCCGCCGCTGTTCATGGGTGCGGCATGGCTCGACTGGATCTACCGTGCATTGGTTCTGCTGGTGGTCGCCTGCCCGTGCGCACTGGTGATCTCTACACCGGTCAGCATCGTCAGCGGCCTGGCCGCCGCCGCCCGCCACGGCATTCTCATCAAAGGTGGCGTCTATCTGGAAGAAGGCCGCAAGCTGCGCTGGCTGGCTCTGGACAAGACCGGCACGATCACGCACGGCAAGCCCGCACAGACCGACTTTGTCACATGGGGCAATGCACTCGCCTCGGACAGCCGCAGCATCGCTGCCAGTCTGGCGGCCCGCTCGGACCATCCTGTATCCAAGGCGGTGGCACTGGCCGCGCAGACGGACGGGGTTGCCTTGCTCGACGTGGCCGAATTCAACGCGCTGCCCGGTCGGGGTGTGCAGGGCCAAATCAACGGTGAAACCTACCATCTTGGCAACCAGCGGATGCTAGAAGAGCTGGGGCAGCGTACTCCCGAGCTGGAACAGCGCATCGCGGCGCTGGAAACCATGGGTAAAACTGTCGTGATGTTGGTCAGCGCAAAAGGGGTTCATGCCTTATTTGCCGTAGCGGACACCATCAAGGAAAGCAGCAGGAGCGCCATTGCCGAGCTTCATGCACTGGGCATCAACACCATGATGCTGACCGGCGACAACCCCCACACGGCACAGGCCATTGCCGCACAAGCCGGGATCGACCGTGCGCAAGGCAATCTGCTCCCAGACGACAAACTGCGCGAAGTTGAGCTACTGGCCATAAAGGGCAAGGTCGGCATGGTCGGTGATGGCATCAACGATGCCCCGGCCTTGGCGCGTGCGGACATCGGCTTTGCCATGGGAGCGGCTGGCACAGATACCGCCATCGAGACCGCTGACGTGGCCCTGATGGACGACAACCTGGGCAAGATTCCGACCTTCGTGCGCCTGTCGCGTGCGACGGCGCAGGTGCTGATGCAAAACATTGTGCTGGCCCTTGGCATCAAGGCAGTATTTCTGGTGCTGACCTTCACGGGTCAAGCGACCATGTGGATGGCGGTGTTTGCTGATATGGGGGCCAGCTTGCTCGTCGTTGGCAATGGCTTGAGGCTGTTGCGCAAATGAGCTGGAAATTCTTTCTCTACGACTGGGGTGGTCTGAACATCGCGTTGTTCCAAGCCATCAACATGAGCACACCTGCAGCGCTGGAACCGCTGGCATCGTTCTTCAACCTTGTGATAGGCAACTACTGGACTGCACCACTGATGCTCTTGGCGATGTGGGGATGGTCAAAGTCGGCACCTGACCCAACGCGGGCCGATGCCATCCGGTACAGACTCAGAGTCTTAGCGTGGCCTTTGCGTTGGCATTTCTCGTCGCCACCATCTTGAAGCTATGGATCGACTTTCCACGCCCGCCTGCCGTTTTTGGCGACATGGTGCGCGTTATCGGGGGCATCGAACGACACTACAGCCTGCCCAGCGGGCATGCCACCTATGCCGCGCTGGTGGTCGGCGCGCTCTGGCCTTTGATAGGCCGTCGTGGCCGCATCGGCTTGGTGTTGTACGCCGCATTGGTCGGTTGGTCACGCATCGCAGCCGGAATGCACTTTCCTGCCGATGTGCTGGCGGGGTGGGTACTTGGATTGAGTTGCACGGCGCTCGCCGGGTGGCTGATGCCGCTGGCCGCCCCTGTGTGGCAATCGGCTCGCCGCACATCGACTTGGGTCTGGTTCGCAGTGGCCGCCAGTGCTGTCATGACCGATCAGCTCGCAAAGTTCGCCATCACCCGCACGTTTGCCTACGGTGAACAGGTCGAAGTCACGCCCTTCTTCAACTTCGTCCATGTCCTGAATCCCGGCGCGGCATTCAGCTTTCTGGCGAACGCTGGCGGCTGGCAACGTTACTTTTTCATCACGCTGGGCCTGGTCGTTTCTGCTTGGCTGGGACGCATGCTGTGCCAGCAATTGCCCCGTCTCGAAGCGATGGGATACAGCCTGATCCTCGGCGGTGCGCTGGGCAATGTCGCGGATCGTGTGCTGCGTGGACAGGTTGTTGATTTCCTTGACTTCCATTGGCGACTTGCGCACTGGCCCGCCTTCAACCTCGCTGATGTGGCGATAACTATCGGAGCGCTCTGCCTGTTCTTGACGGTTGTACCGAAAAGCAGTAAAGGCACAGAGGCCGAGGTGTCCGGTTAAGCTATACCCTAACCTGATGTCAGATGCTTGGCGCAAAGCACGTCAGAATAGAGTTGTAGTTTGTATTTATTGACACAAGCCGCCAAGGGTAATAGATTTCATCCTGACACTTTTACCTTTGGAGGCATCTTGCAAGGTCAACGTATCGGCTATATCCGCGTCAGCAGCTTCGACCAGAACCCTGATCGGCAACTGGAGCAAATCGAAGTCGGTAAGGTATTCACCGATAAGGCTTCCGGAAAGGACACGCAACGTCCCGAACTTGAAAGGCTGCTGGCCTTTGTGCGCGAGGGCGACACCGTGGTGGTGCACAGCATGGACAGGTTGGCACGCAATCTCGATGACCTGCGCCGCATCGTTCAGGGGCTGACACAACGGGGCGTGCGGATGGAGTTTGTCAAAGAAGGGCTGGCGTTCACCGGCGATGACTCACCGATGGCCAATTTGATGCTGTCGGTCATGGGGGCTTTTGCGGAGTTCGAGCGCGCACTGATCCGCGAACGCCAGCGCGAGGGAATCGTGCTGGCCAAGCAGCGCGGTGCCTACCGGGGACGAAAGAAATCGCTGAACAGCGAACAAATTGCCAAGTTGAAACAGCGAGTCGCGGCAGGCGATCAAAAAACCTTGGTGGCCCATGACTTCGGCATCAGTCGCGAAACCTTGTACCAGTACCTGCGGGAAGACTGATCATGCCGCGCCGCTCAATCCTGTCCGCCACCGAGCGCGAAAGCCTGCTGGCACTACCAGATGCCAAAGACGAACTGATACGGCACTACACGTTCAACGAAACCGACCTATCGGTGATCCGCCAGCGTCGCGGCGCTGCGAATCGATTGGGCTTCGCCGTGCAGCTTTGCTACTTGCGATTCCCTGGCATCTTCTTGGGCATCGATGAGCCTCCGTTTCCGCCCCTGCTGCGCATGGTGGCCGCACAACTCAAGGTGCCGGTGGAAAGCTGGAACGATTACGGCCAGCGCGAGCAGACACGGCGGGAGCACTTGGTCGAGCTGCAAACGGTGTTTGGATTCAAGCCCTTCACCATGAGTCACTACCGGCAAGCCGTGCATACATTGACCGAACTGGCCTTGCAAACAGACAAAGGCATTGTGCTGGCCAGCACCCTTGTTGAAAACCTGCGGCGGCAGAGCATCATCCTACCCGCCATGAATGCCATCGAGCGCGCAAGCGCCGAGGCCATTACCCGTGCCAACCGGAGCATCCATGCGGCATTGGCCGATTCCTTGATACCTGTCCATCGCCAGCGCCTGGACGAACTGCTCAAGCGCAAGGATGGTAGCAAAATGACGTGGCTAGCGTGGCTGCGCCAATCGCCCGCCAAGCCTAACTCGCGCCACATGCTTGAACACATCGAACGCCTCAAAGCCTGGCAAGCGCTTGACCTACCTGCTGGCATCGAACGGCAGGTACACCAAAACCGCTTGCTCAAGATCGCCCGCGAGGGCGGCCAGATGACGCCCGCCGACCTGGCCAAGTTCGAGTCGCAGCGGCGTTACGCCACCTTGGTAGCACTGGCCATCGAAGGCATGGCCACCGTCACTGATGAAATCATCGACCTTCACGACCGCATCATCGGCAAGCTGTTCAATGCGGCCAAGAACAAGCATCAACAGCAGTTCCAGGCTTCCGGCAAGGCGATCAACGACAAGGTGCGGATGTATGGGCGCATCGGTCAGGCGCTGATTGAAGCCAAACAAAACGGCGGCGATCCGTTCGCCGCCATCGAAGCGGTCATGCCGTGGGACACCTTCGCCGCCAGCGTCACCGAGGCGCAAACGCTGGCGCGGCCTGCAGATTTTGATTTCCTGCACCATATCGGCGAGAGTTACGCCACGCTGCGCCGCTATGCGCCGCAGTTCCTGGACGTGCTCAAACTGCGCGCCGCGCCCACCGCCAAGGGTGTGCTCGATGCCATCGACGTGCTGCGCGGCATGAACAGCGACAGCGCGCGCAAGGTGCCCG
>NZ_AKZL01000023.1:0-58423 GCF_000282755.1 Shewanella sp. POL2 | reverse complement strand
ATGGCGAATGATTATCAGGGTCGAGAGCATCGCAACTGGAATGGTAAACCTATCGTCAAAGCCACCAAGTATAAAGTGGTGCAAGCAATGCGGTAATAATGGCAGCAAGGGAAGAGTAGCGGCTAATCAAGACTAAGGCGACCCAAGATGCCATCAAACAGATGGCCAAGTCATCACCAATTGGTGCCATGGCTCCAAACGCTGTTGCAACGCCTTTGCCACCTTTAAAACCAAAAAAGATCGGATAGATATGGCCAAGACAGGCGGCGATTGCGATAAGGCCGAGGGAAATGGCGTCAATTCCCATTAAATAGGCAAGATACGTTGGTAGAGCACCCTTCAGCATGTCGAAAAATAACACCATGGCAGCCGAACTTGCGCCGCCAATGCGCAGCACATTGGTTGCTCCGGGGTTGCCCGAACCCTGCGTTCTTGGGTCGGGAAGGCCTCTTATCCTACACACTAGCACAGCACTTGAGACAGAACCGGCTAAATAGGCGGCCACAATCATCAAAAGTGTCAGTGTTAATTGACTCACATTGGTTTCCTTACACGTCTTAAGGTATTATCGCGCCACAATTTAACGGCCACTTGGCAAGCATTCAGTCATAAGCGATGGCGATTACGCAACTTATCAGGTTGCGATAGTTTCTGAACGAACAAATCCTTTTGGGCGTTATCCTACTTCGGATTGGCCCGAGTAGAAAGTAAATTAGTCGTTCAATTGAACGGTGGATTATACAGACTCTATGGCGTTTAGCTTATCAGACCTCATTGGTATGAGTGAGTAGGAATTAATATGGATAAAGTGCTTATTCGACAATTACGTATTGATACTGTGATTGGCGTCTATGAATGGGAAAAGAAAATTCACCAAAGCTTGTTTTTAGATCTGGATATGGCTTGGGATAATAAGGCCGCAGCGGTAACAGACGATTATCAATACGCGCTCTGCTATGAGACGGTATCGAATCGCCTGACTCAGCTCATTACCGAAAAGCCCATTGAGTTGATTGAGACGGTTGCCGAGCGGATTGCCCTGTGTTTGCTGACCGAGTTTAAGGTGAGTTGGGTAAAAGTGGTGGTGATGAAGCCAGGTGCTGTCCCTTCAGCCGCTTCTGTTGGGGTTGAGATTGAGCGCTCACGTTAATTGAATCTTTAGATTCGGGTTTTCGGTTTGGACGGTTCGGACATTCGTATGGCACGTATATACATTAGTTTAGGTAGTAATATAGAACCCACTCGCTACCTTAAGGCGGGCTTGCTGTCCTTACGGGAATACTTTGGCCCGCTGCAACTCTCCTCAATGTACGAGAGTGAAGCGGTTGGATTTAATGGTACCAACTTTTTAAACATGGTGGTCTGTGCACAAACGAGTCTGAATATTGCTGAGGTAGTTGCGCAGTTTAAGCAAATCGAGCAAAATCACGGCCGGTTGGTGGGGGCCAAAAAGTTTAGTCCAAGAACCTTAGATATTGACCTATTGCTCTACGATGATGTCGTTTGTCAGACCCCTGTGGTACTGCCCCGCGCCGAAATTGTCAGTAATGCTTTTGTGCTTTGGCCTTTAGCGGAAATCGCCCCCAATTTGATTCACCCATTGCAGCTAAAAACCTATGCTGCAATGTGGGATGAATATGATAAAACGTCACAAAAGCTGTGGCCGGTGGCCTTTGAATGGCCTTTTGGACTGACTTTTTAATTGATTGATAGGATTGTCATGGATACGTTTCAGGTAATTATTTTAGCGTTAATTCAAGGATTAACAGAGTTCCTCCCCATTTCAAGTTCGGCGCACCTTATCCTACCTGCACAGCTTTTAGGCTGGGAAGATCAAGGGTTATCCTTCGATGTTGCCGTTAATACAGGTTCATTGTTTGCCGTAGTGATTTATTTTAGGCATGAACTTTGGGCTATGTTTAAGGCGTGGATTGCCAGCATGGTTAAAGGTCAGCATTCTGACGATAGCAAACTGGCATGGTGGATTATTCTTGCTACTTTACCTGCGGTATTTTTTGGTTTTATGGCCAAAGACTTTATCGAAACCCATTTACGCAATGCCGGCGTTATTGCTGTGACAACAGTGGTCTTTGGTTTGCTGCTTTGGTGGGCGGATAAGATGTCACGCCGTGATTTGACGGTTTATCAAACGGGGTGGCGCAAGGCATTATTAATTGGTTTTGCTCAGGCGCTGGCGTTAATCCCGGGGACATCTCGCTCAGGTGCGACGATGACCGCGGCGCTGATGTTAGGTCTTAGCCGCGATGCTGCTGCGCGTTTCTCGTTCTTGATGTCTGTACCTGTCAGCTTAGGCGCGGCTATTTTAGTGGGTAAAGATTTGGCTGAAAGCCCGCTTCCCATTGACTATCAAGCGCTTACACTAGGCACTGTGATTTCTTTCGCTGCGGCTTATCTGTGTATACATTATTTCTTGAAAATCATTAGCCGCATGGGTATGACGCCTTTCGTTATTTATCGTCTTGCCCTTGGTGCTGTGTTGTGTGGATTTATCTTCTTATAATGCACTCGCTCTTTTGCCAAAAAATCGGGTCAAGTACCCGATTTTTGTGTTTTTAGGCATGAATTTTCGTATTTGGAGTTGTTTATGAGCCTTCAATATCAATGTCCTACCTGTAGTTTGCCACTGATGCAACATCAGGCGTCCCAAGGTTTTTATTGTGCGAATAAGCACCATTTTGATAAGAATGAAGCTGGATATTGGGTGTTCACTAAGCCTGCTCGTCAAAAGCCGACGGGGGATAGTCGTCAACAGGTCAGAGCTAAACGGTTCTTACTCGAGTCAGGGATTTTTACGCCTTTAATCGACAAAATGGGTGAGATGATTGCTGCGCATTTACAGGCTGATGATTGTTTGTTGGACTACGAGTGTGCTGAGGGCTTTTATTTACGTGCGTTATCTTCGTTGCTGTCAAGGCTGACAAATGGGATGAACGTCCACTACAGTGGCGTTTCGGATGCAGAAAATACTATTTTTGCTGCAGCTAAAGCGCAAACGCCAGCATCGCTCTATCTCAGTACATCCAAAGCGTTACCCTTTGCAGATAATTGCTTCGATTTTATTACTGTTGTCGATAAGCCGTTGAAGGGAAAAGAATGCGTCCGCGTGCTTAAAGAGCAAGGGCTTATGTTGCAGGTGATCCCAGGTGCTCGGCATTTATGGCAACTCAAGACGCTCATTTATCCAGAACTCATTGAAAAATCAGTCCAAATAAATTTACCTACTGGGTTAATCGTAAAAGAGCAGCAGCGAGTGCAATTTAGTTTATCGATAACAGGTGAACAAGTTTTGGTATTGCTTGATATGACACCTTATGCGTGGCGTGCATCGGATAAAGTCAAACACCTTATTCGGACTCAAGTATTCAATAATCTAGAAATTGACTTTATTTTAGTCTTAGCGCAAAAGTCTTTAATCAGAGCTTAACTCGCTAAAATAAATAATCCTATTGGATGTTTTTTAACCTATTCATAAGCTTAGGTATTCTATTTCTTGATGCTTCTGTAGAGTGAATAATGCAAGTGCATGATAATAATCGAGCTTTTATGTTGCTTTCATGTTAATCCAAGACTGCATGCCTTGGAGTTTGTATTTATTCAGCCGTCGTTCATTACAGATATAACCTCTTAACTGCTTTTGTCTCGCAAATTGCTTGAGTTTGCGCTGTTGTACTTTCATTAAAATACCCGTTAAGAGATTTAATAAAAATAACGTTTTTAGTGAGAACAGGGGAGAGGATTATGAAAAGTGAAAAATCGATTTTACGATGGATATACCAGTTTAAGAATGATTAATACTGGAAAGTCGTTTTCTTTCGATAAGAGTTTATCTTGATGTCAAGCTGAGAGTTTGGTTTGTGAAGCTAATAAGCATTAGCTAAATTTCAGTTATTCAACACAGCTTGGCTTATTACGGAATTAGCTTGTGAAAGCTGACAATCAACCATAAAAAAAGGCTTGGATCGATGTGCTATTCGCTTTCATCTCTCTCAAGCCTTTGATCTTAACCTGATGAATTACAGGTTAATTACCTATCATTACTTCTTGTAACGAGAAGCAACGTTGTCTAGACGGTCGTTAGCGCGTTTAGCTTCTGCTTGTGCGTCCATAGCTGCTGCTTTAGCATCTTTAACGTCTGCAGACAGTTTGCTTTGCTCTGATTTCAGAGAGCCAACATCAGCTGACAATTGATCAACTTTGTTGCCCAGAGTTGCAACGCTTTCTTCCAGAGCAGTAGTGTTTGCACAACCACCTAGTAGGGCAGTCATTGCTAAACCAGCAATCATCAGTACTTTTTTGTTCATTGTAAAAAATCCCTTAAAATAGGTTGGATTTGAATGTTTCGTCACTTGGTAATCGAAACTGCCTAATTATGACATAGCTATTTTAATTTGCTACGAATATTAATGCGTTTAACCACTATAGACATATAAATTTTTTTTTAAAAGCGTTTTTTCCCGGTTATATCGTCATTTCTCATCGAAAAATGGTGTCCCATTTACTAGAAAGTGTTTATGTGTTTACAAAAAAATTACAATTTTATGGCGTCAGTTTGGCTTGTTGGTGTGGCCAGTTGAGTTTCACTTGCTCGACGTTATCAATCCGCCTCAAATTGAGCGCTTGTTTTATCTGTCCTCCCTGAAATCCTGCTGCGATGATGGCTTTTATATCCACATTATTAGCGGCTAAAAAACACGCATTAAGGTAGTCACTTTGCGGGTAGGCTTGATGCTCGAAGCCTGTGCGCCCTCGCATATCGGCGATACAAGCCAATAGGAGTTGATTTAGTCGGTCTGGTTTACGCCAAAAATTGGCTTTATCGAAGACTTTAACAATTGTCTCGGCTCTTAATTCAAATGCTTGGTGTACGTTTTGGTGCAGATCACTAACCAATAGAGCGAGGTCGCGATACTCGTTAGGGACTCGTAACCGTTCACACAGTTTTTTAATGACGGGTAATCCTTTTTGTCCATGGCCATGGTGTTTAGGCCAGTGTTCTTTGGGGCTTAATGCCTTACCCAGATCGTGCACTAAAGCTGCAAAGCGTACCGCTTTGTCTTGAGTCAGTAATGTTGCCTGTGTTAACACCATCAGAGTATGCAGACCTGTATCTATCTCAGGGTGCCACTTTTCCGGTTGTGGGATACCAAAAAGTGCATCAATTTCGGGGAATAGGATTTTCAATGCACCGCATTGCCGCAGCACTTGGAAAAAAATCTCTGGATTGGGGCCGCCGAGACTTTTATCGACTTCTTGCCAAACGCGCTCAGGCGTAAGCGCCGTTAATTCCTCGGTTTGGCTCATATGCTGCATCAAGGACATGGTTTCTGTAGCAATCTTGAAACCTAAACTATGAAAACGTGCGGCAAAGCGTGCCACTCGTAACACCCTTAAAGGATCTTCTGCAAAGGCTGTTGACACATGCCGCAGTTGCCGTGCCTGTATGTCCGCGACACCATTATAGGGATCATACAAATTGCCTTCTTCATCTTGGGCAATCGCGTTAATAGTGAGATCGCGTCTTAGCAAATCTTGCTCTAGGGTAACATCGGGACTGGCATAACAGCTAAAACCACCATAACCCAAACCCACTTTACGCTCCGTACGCGCTAACGCATATTCTTGCTGGGTTTTAGGGTGTAAAAAGACCGGGAAGTCTTTACCTACTTGGCGATAGCCCAATTGCTGCATTTGCTCAGGAGTGGCGCCGACAACCATATAATCTTTATCTTTTATTGGAAGGTTTAGCAGGCTGTCTCGTACAGCGCCGCCAACTAAGTAAATTTTCACAGGATTATTCTAGCGAGTGTGCCATAGGCATAGCTTATCATGATGATGCCATTGCAAGGCGAACTAGAGTGTAGATATTTATTAGAATGTCACATCCATATTGCTGATGCTTTGACAATATCCTTTGGACGTTTTAACGTGGGGCGTTATTTTTAGCTTAGGATGATTGGTGGTATGTACAAGGCCTTTTATGGACTCAGTGATAACCCTTTTTCGATTGCACCCAATCCACATTATTTATTCTTGAGTGACAGACACAGAGAAGCCTTAGCCCATTTAACCTACGGGTTGGGTGAGACGGGTGGCTTTGTGTTACTAACGGGAGAGGTCGGCACAGGGAAGACAACAGTATCTCGTTGTTTGCTTGGGCAATTACCCGATCATACCGATACGGCGTTTATCTTAAATCCTTCGCTGACGGAGTTGGAATTACTCGCTACACTCTGTGATGAATTGAAGATTAGCTATGGTGAAAACCCAACCCTTAAACAGCTCACTGACCATCTGAGTCGTTTCTTACTGGCCAATCATGAGAAAGGCCGCAATACCGTTCTCATCATCGATGAGGCGCAGCATCTGCGTGCCGAAGTATTAGAGCAATTAAGGTTGCTCACCAATCTCGAGACCGATACGAAAAAACTGCTGCAAGTCATTTTGATTGGCCAACCTGAACTGCAGCTGCTACTCAAACGACAAGAACTGCGGCAATTAGCCCAGCGGATCACTGCTCGTTATCATCTATTGCCGCTTAATGAAGATGAAATCGCACTCTACGTTTTGCACCGTTTACAGGTGGCGGGTCGTTTTGAACCGCTATTTACCCGTAAAGCCATTAAAGTGCTGCACAAATACAGTGGCGGCATTCCGCGATTAATTAACTTGCTGTGTGAACGTGCTTTGATGGCGGGTTACGCACAATCTAAGGTGCCCATTGATCACCATATGGTGAGACAAGCTGCGGCTGAAGTATTAGGCGAAGAAGAACCACAGCAGCATAAGTATCTGTGGCCAAGTGCTATCGCCGCCGCATTGGTATTAGCTTTTGGAGTATCCTATTGGTTGTTTACGGATAAACTTGCTGTTGCCAATGTGACGACCGAGCCTGTGACCCACGACAAACAAACAGTTGTAGCTGACAATTCTGTTCAGCAAAGCCAAACGCCAGTAAATAATACTGTACCAGCACTCACTCAAGTGCAAAATACTGTTGTGGCGGCTGACCCCAGTCTGCGGGTATTACAGGAGGCTATCAAACAAAGTCGAAGTATTGATACCGCCTTTGCAGGTCTTTTTAATGTGTGGGGCAAAGTCCCATTTAAAGGCCTCACAGCCTGTCAGTCTGCACGGGAGCAGGGGCTGTCATGTTATCAACAGCAGGGAAATTGGATGTCGATTACGCGGCTAAATTATCCTGCCGTTGTATATTTAGTTGATGATAATCAACAAGATTTTTATGGTGCTGTCATTGCAGTTGATGGTGATCAGCTATTGATGCAATTGGGCGAGCAGCAGCTTTGGGTTGATAGAGCTTGGTTCAATCAACACTTTAGCGGCACCTTTGAAATTCTCTGGCAGGCCCCCAATTTACCTATGCTGGAAATTAGCCAAAAATCGAGCCCTGGGCAATTACAGTGGCTGGAGAATGCGCTTGCCCATGTGGCTAAACGACCTTCACGCCGAGTCAGCCAATTTGATCTTAAGTTGGAGAATGATCTTAAAGCCTTTCAAAGCCAACATGGGTTGAAGGCTGACGGTATTGCAGGCAATCAAACGTTAGTGAGACTGAATTTGTATTTAAGTGATCAAGGGCCGCGCCTAACCGATAATGGAGCCCAGAGTTAATGTCTATCTTACTCGACGCGGTAACCCGTAATAAACAACAGCAAGCTTCACCTTTACCCGATGCGGTATTAACGCCGAGGGCAAGTTATCCTGCGCCACGCAAGGCTTCTTTCCCTGCTGCAAAATTGTCGCTGCTTGCCGTTGCGATTACTCTTGGTATCGGTGTGGCATGGGGCGTTGCGCATTGGCAACAGGTCAATTCAATGATGCCCTTGAAGGCTAATGATGATAATAGAAGTGATCTTCAAACGGGCACAGTGATAACTCAGCATGCTTCAAATACAGGTTCTGATAGCTCTGTCTCAACGAGTCAGGCTAACCGGAACGCATCCTTAAATGACCCAGTAAGTGCAGCCACTACGGTTGCCACGCAGGAAGATACTGTTATTCAGGGGAACGCCGCAGGATTTCGATTAGCTGGGAAAGTCGCTTTGCCCAGGGAGCAGGTATTAAATGATGTGCCTTTAAGCGCACAAGCTTATCCGAACGTAGATTCGTCTCAGGTTGTCGCTACAAATACTTCCTCAAATGCTGATCCTAGTTATGATGACTATCTTGCGACGTCAGCAGCCTTAGATGAAACAACTCGCGCCCAGCCATCACCGGCCGAAAATGGGGAGCTGGCGCAAGAGTTTGCCGATCCTGAACCAATAATGTTGGGCGCGAATGCTAATCGTCAAGGGTTAGCAACACTTGAGGCGCTGCGTCAACAAGTTAATGCTGCGGCGACGGATGTTGGCTTGGATACGGCGCAGAGTCGTCAAGATGATGAATTGGTCGCGACCTTCCAAGATGCACTGAAAGAGGTGGAATATGTCAAAGCGGCTAAAACACCTGTGACTGAGCCTAAGCTTGATCCTATCCCTAAAACGGAAAATGGCGATATTCCTAAATACGGGCAACTGCCTGCGGGATTACAACTACAAGTACCGGAATTTAATATTGTTGCCCATGTTTATTCGACGGATGCGAGTCAGCGTTGGTTAAACGTTGACGGTGCCGAGTTACAGGAAGGCGATATGATTGGTGGTAAGTTAAAGATCATTGCCATTCGTCCGCGGGATGTCGTTTTAGACATTCAAGGAACACAGTTTAGGGTTCCGGCGATGTAAGGCATTCTCTTAAGACAAAAGGCGCCTGTTGGCGCCTTTTGTTTATCGTTTTAAATTAAGCAAAGAAGTTATATGCGAGGAATAAAGTTAAGCCATAGCCAACACAGTAGCATAGGAATAGTGCAGGTACATATTTCAAGTAGCTTACAAAAGTGAGCTCTTTTACTTTGCTCATGGCGACGATACCCGCAGCCGAACCAATCACTAACAATGAACCACCTACGCCCACACTGTAGGTTAAGCCTAACCATTCTGGAGTGTTGAGTACAGGTTCTGCTTTTAATAGGGCAGCAGTGAGTGGCACGTTATCGATAAGAGCTGAACCCATGCCTGTGACAAAGTTTGAGATATTTGGATTAAATAGGGCATAGGCCTCGGTCAGCATATCTAAGGTGCCGATTTCTTTAAGCATGCCAACTAGCAATAAAATCCCTAAGAAGAATAACAAAGTGTCATATTCAACTTGGCGGATATATTCAAGGATCTTGATTTCTTCTTTATCGCTGCGCGTTGTATGACCAATCAGGAACATGATGGACAGACCGGTTAAGAAGGTCAGTACTGGAGGGATGCCAAACAAAATGTTGAGTAACATGGTCATTAAAATCGTGCAGAAGAACACGAGGGCAATCAGTAGATCAACCGTTTGATAACTATGTTTAATTGGGGTTGTTGAGACGATACCTTCAGCTTTTAGCGAAAAGAGCGTTGCCAGTAAAACGACACTCACGGCTGATGGGATGAACAGCATTAACAGTTCGGAGATATGCACGTGACCCGCGAGGAAGATCATCAGCGTGGTGACGTCACCAGTGATCAATGCTACACCACCTGAGTTCACTGCGAAAATAATCAACACCGCCATTCTGCGACGCATTTGTTTATCGAGTTTAAAGGTGGTTAACAAACCCAAAGAAACCAATGTAGCAGTGACGTTATCACAAAAGGCGGACAGAATTAGCGAGAATAATGCGACTTGTATCATCAATAACCGAACAGAAACCTTTTGTGGAAAGAGCTTCTGCACCATGATTTGAATCATACCTTTGGCGTTAAGATAGGCCACAAAGGTCATTGTCGACATTAAAAATAGCCACAAGGTGGCAATTTCAAGCAAGTTTTCATTGAGTTGATGAGCAACTAACTTCTCATGGCTAGGATCTCCAGCAGCCATGAATAGTGCTACCCATGAAATACAGCCAAAGAATAAGGTGGTTTTTGCTTTATTAAGGTGGGTTACTTCTTCAAAAATAATACTGAGCAATGCAAGCAGTGCCAGTATGATCAGAAAGGTATATAGCATAACTGCAATTCCAACTGCTGTTTTAATGTCGTGGCAGGCCAAAGGCGAGCTATTGAGTGGCATTATCAAGGCTTAATTAAGTTTGCCGTGTTAACGCGTGCGGATCAGAACATAATGGCGCGAATAACGCAACTGTTAGCTGCAACTCAGTTTTGCGTTGCTTTGTGATGTGTATCTCAGTTGTTTGGGTGTGTTTTTAGTTTTAAATACTGTCTTGTGGTTTTTTGTTGGTTTTTTATGTTGTTTATTTCGGGTTGGTTATTGAGTGTAAAGTAAGATCTACGATTAAAGTCTAAGCCGTTATTTTATCGATCCTGCAATTAATTTTTCTTTAGAGAGAAAATTCTGATTGAAAATTCAATGGTTCAAATTAGATGCTGGATTTGAGTTTATTACCGACAATTGTACGGAATGTGCTGAGTGAGTCACAGATATGACCACGTCGAAATATTGACCGAACAGAAAGTGAGCGGTATCTTGTGCCTCTTTTATCGTTAGGACACTGGATGTTGTATTTTGAGGATGTTGCAAAATGAACTTTGTACTCCGGAGTCTCTTACTCTTAGGCTCTTTGGTTTGGCTGATCTACAGTGGTAAACAATTACTTGCTTTGGGTATATTCCACAATCCTAGCTTAGTGATTGATCACCTCACGTTAACTCTACAAGCCTTAGTCGCAGCGATTATCTTTAAGTCGGCCTTAGGTTCAAAAAAGTCCGATAGCTATTGATTGGGCTAAGATTTGCACAATATTACTTTCAAAAGCTAAGTAAGAAAAAGGGACGCTAATGCGTCCCTTGATATTTTAAGCGCTCGCTTACATTGCCGCTTTCATGCGAGCTAATACGCGATCAGCCGCTTCAAGCGTGAGGCGCAATTCTTCTTCGCCATGGGCCATCGACAGGAAGCCAGCTTCATAAGCACTCGGTGCTAAGTAAACGCCTTCATCTAACATGCCATGGTAGAAAGTGCGGAAGTGCTCAATATTGCACTTAGTCACTTGGTCGAAGCGAGTGATCTGCTCTTGCTCAGTAAAGAAGAAGCCGAACATACCGCCAACATAGTTGATCGCCATTGGGATGCCGTGCTTATCAGCCGCCGCTTTAAAGCCTTCGGCGATGCGCTTGGTTTTAGCGCTCAGCGCTTCGTACAGACCTTCTTCACACAGCGCTTCCATTTGTGCTAGACCCGCTGACATCGCAATAGGGTTACCTGAAAGCGTGCCTGCTTGGTATACAGGGCCAGTTGGTGCGATAAACTGCATCACATCTTTACGACCACCAAATGCACCTACAGGCATACCGCCACCGATGACTTTACCGAGTGTGGTTAAGTCTGGTGTAACGCCATAGTGACCTTGAGCGCCACTTCTTGATACTCGGAAACCTGTCATCACTTCGTCGATAATCAGCAGCGCACCAAACTCATCACACAGGCTACGCAGACCTTCGAGGAAGCCTGGGATAGGTGGAATGCAGTTCATGTTGCCAGCAACGGGTTCGATAATGATGCAAGAAATTTCAGTTGGATATTGCTCGAACAGCGAACGAACAGAATCCAGATCGTTATACACAGCAGTTAAGGTGTGCTTTGCGAAATCTTCAGGAATACCAGGAGAGCTGGGTTGGCCTAAGGTTAATGCACCGGAACCTGCTTTAACTAATAGACAGTCAGCGTGACCATGGTAGCAACCTTCAAATTTTAAGATCTTGTCACGATTAGTAAAACCGCGCGCTAAGCGAATGGCACTCATGGTTGCTTCAGTACCTGAGCTCACCATACGGACTTGCTCGATAGAAGGCACCATGGCGATCACTTTCTCAGCCATTTGTACTTCAAGCTCGGTCGGCGCGCCAAAAGACAGACCATTATGTACCGCAGCCAATACGGCTTCACGGATCTTCGGATGGTTGTGGCCGAGGATCATCGGGCCCCAAGAGCCGACATAGTCGATATAAGCTTTACCATCGGCATCGTAAATATAAGCGCCATCAGCTTTTTCAATAAACAGGGGTGAGCCACCTACACCGTTAAATGCACGAACCGGAGAGTTAACACCGCCGGGGATGGTTTTTTTAGCCTGTTCAAATAGCGCTTCGGAACGGGTCATGTTAAGTCCTTAAAGTATGTAGCCGATTAGCGATCGGCTTTACGTGAATACCAATTAACAGGACACTCATATTTTTCGAGTTGTGAGTCAACCCCGAGTGTCAATGCAAACAGTGCCATACGAATTAACAGTCCATTGTCCGCCTGTCTGAAGATAGCGAGATTAGGATGGCTGTTTAAATCATTATCTAACTCATTAGCTTGTGCTCGCGAATCCCGTGGCAGTGGGTGCATGATCACAGTGTTAGATTTGCAATGTTGGGTGTAAATACTGCGATTCAAACGGAATTTACCGCGGTATTTGTTTGCTTCTTCCTGAGATGGGAAGCGCTCTTCTTGAATGCGAGTCAGATAAAGAATATCTGCTTTATCTAAGTGGCCTTCAAGCTGGTCTGTTATTTTGATGCTATGGCCAGCATTTTCAATGTCTGAGATCACATAATCAGGCATAGCTAATTCAGCTGGTGAAATCAGTGTGAAGCTGATGTTCTTATACATGCACAGCAGGCGTGACAATGAATGCACGGTGCGGCCAAATTTTAAGTCACCGACCATGGCGATATGCATGCCATCGATACCGCGGCCCGCATGACCTAACTCCTTTTGAATGGTAAACAAATCGAGCAAGGCTTGGGTTGGGTGCTCGTTCGAACCATCACCACCGTTGATCACTGGGACGCGGCTACCTTCGGCAAACTCTTTGACAGAGTAAGAGTCAGGGTGGCGCATCGCAATCACATCGGAGTAGGTCGAGAGTACGCGGGCGGTATCGTACAGGGATTCACCTTTAGATAAGGACGAAGAGGCCATACCTGTGGTTTCACGCACATGGCCGCCGAGTAAGTTAAAGGCACAGCCAAAACTCACGCGGGTACGGGTACTTGGCTCGAAAAACAGGTTACCTAAAATGGCGCCTTCGAGCACTTTTGTGCGCTTCTCACGAAGTGCATAGGGCATCATGCGGTGGGCGACATTAAAAATAGTTTGGATTGAATCAAGATCTAACTGGTTTACGGAGAGGATGTGGGATCCTTCGAACTGGTTCATCAGCCTGTTTTCCAATTGCTAGGGGGCGTTCAAGTGCAGATATTGCGCTCGTAGCCCTAATGTTATGTAGGGTGGCTGAGGCGCGATTGTAACAGATGCACCAAGGCAGCGAAATAGTACCCTTGCCTCTGTAGTGTATTTTTACAGTGAAACAACAGGATTTTGTGAATCCAATCCACTCTTGGTTGACTGTTTAGTCTGTGACTTGGCTTAGACTTGGCCTGAGCGAATTTCTTGCTGTAGGTTCGACCAACTAATCACCCCTACCACGTTATCTGGCGTGTCTTGATAGATAAAGACTTCACCGCTGCGCTTGGGTGACAGTATTGAATAGACCTCATCTAAGGTTTTGGTATCACTCAGTCCCTGCATGGGATGGCGTGAGAGGGTGATGTTGTCATCAAAGGATTGCATCTCAAGGCTGAGCATTTCTATTACCCCATCGGCATTACGTACTAACACAGGGCGACCTTCGGCGCGTTTTAACACCTCGAGCAGTAGCTCATCGTTGTTGTTAACGATAACGAAGCGCTTATCCATCAGGGCGCGTACGCCTTTTTTCTGTAGCGCCAGATTCACGGGGGCCACTTTATAGCCTAAGCCCATAATTTCTAACTGCTTGAAGAAGATAGAGTTAGTTTTAAAACCTTGATAGGCAATCAAAAATGCGGGAGCTGTGACAAACATCGCGGGCAGAATAATACTGGCATCGTTGGTCATTTCGAGCAGCGCGACTAATGCAGCGAGCGGCGCACTTAGGCAAACGCCCATCATGGCAGTCATGCCTATCACTGTATAGAGGCCAACGTAAGGCGCAATCGAAGGGAATAACATCGCACTGACTAAGGCTAAGATGGCACCGATTAAGGCGCCGATGCCGTAGAGCGGGCCAATCAATCCGCCCGGGATCCCAAGCCCTATCGCCGCAATCGTCGCAATAATCTTTGCGGCAAGCAGGGCGATTAACAGCAATAAACTGGGATGCTCGCTAATGGCTTCACTGATCGCTAAATCCCCGGTACCGAGAGCTTGGGGCAAGATTAATCCAATCAGCGTAGTGATACTGCCCGCCAGCAAGAGCCGATAAATCAGTGGCCAGTTTTGCCCAGTGGCGGTGACTTTAAGGAGCGCGTAGTTGAAGACGGCGGCGGCGCAGCCCAGTGCAATGCCGCCCAAGGCTAAAATGGGATAGTGATCCAACGGAATATGGATTACTTGAATACGATCAAACTCGTGCACATTACCAAAAACCAGCTGGCTGGAAACCGCACCACAAATGGCGGACAGCATAATCGGGAAGAAGTAATGCACCTTGTATTCGCGCACTATCACTTCGAGTACAAATATCACTGCTGCTAGTGGGGCGTTAAAGGTGGCGGCAATCCCCGCGGCAATGCCGCTGGCGCACATAATCCGCACACTATTATCGGGAAGATTAAATTTTTCGGCTAAAACACTGGCACTTACGGCGCCAAGGTGAATGGCGGGGCCTTCACGGCCCACCGAAAAATTAGTCCCTAAGGCAAACAAGGTCTGAAAAAATTGCCCTGCGGCAGATTGCAGCGGAATTTTGCCATAGTGCAATTTAACCCTATGTAATACATAGGCAATCCCCATGCGCTTGTAACGTTTGGAGCCGAGTTTGGCGACAATCCAGATCAACAAGGCGCCAAAAAGTGGCAACAATGCTCGCCAGTCGGTGATGTTACCCGTAAAATCCTGCGTCTCGATTTGGGTGTAATGGTTTGCCCACAGGAGCAAGAGTCGAAACAACAGGATCACGCAGGAGGCGAAGATGGCGAATAACAAGGCCAGTAAGCACAGCTGCACACTGATCTTGGCTTGAGATAAATGATCACGCAGCTCGTTAGTTAAGTACTTTTTAGCTGTGCTGATAGCGTCTTGAATCGCGGCTTTATTTATCGTTAATTGCACTGCATTGGCCTGAGTTGTATTGTATCGAACTCGTTCTTGAGTTGATTGTATTTTATATAAGGGGCTGTTACCTAATGCCAAATTATCATCGTTGGCTAGACCGGCTGCAAGTCATGGATTTAAAGTATCGTCCATCGACCAAGTATTTATTGCTATTAGTTTTTGTAGCATTTTTATTGGGCGCTTGGGTGAGCTTTATTGTATTAAATAGTGATGAAGCTGTCGTGAAGCACATTGGTGGGGGTAAATTACAACGTGTTACCGCTGAACTTGAGTTGCAAACCCAGGAACTCGCTACCCGCAATTTAGAGCTATCTGTCGAACGCGAAGCCAATGCGCAAATGCAAGATATGTTTGCACAGCAGATGGAAAAACAAAAAGAGCTAGAGCACGAATTAGCCTTTTATCGCAGCATTATGTCACCAGATGACAACGCTGAAGGTGTGGCTATCCATGGCCTAGAAATGACGCCAGGGGCCTTGGTTGATGAATATAATTTCAAACTGATTTTGACTCAGCTGCAAAAACGTAAGCAGGCGATTCAAGGCCGCACCGAAATCACGCTTATTGGTGTGCAAGATGGTAAATCTGTTGAGTTAAGTGTGAACAAACTCACGGGTTCTAAGCTTGAATTTGATTTTCGCTATTTTCAGGTCATAGATACCAAAGTTACTGTGCCAGCTGGCTTTAATGTGGTGCAAGTCAAAGTGAAAGTGGTGGTGCCTTCGAGCCGCTGGACTAAAAATTCGCAGACAGAACATGTCTATAGTGTCCCTGAATTATTACAGGGTGAAAAAGAACCGCGGGTAATACTTGAACAAAATAGTCAGGTAACGGATAATTTGCCCCAGAAAACTGATGTAAGAGGTAGTAATGACTGATCAAGCTGACGCAACAATGCCAATTAAATTTACCGATGCGGCAGCCGCTAAGGTAAAAGGCTTGTTGGAAGAAGAGCAAAATCCTGCACTTAAGCTACGCGTGTATGTTACTGGCGGTGGTTGTTCTGGATTTCAGTACGGCTTTACCTTTGATGAAAAGGTCAATGAAGGCGACTTCACTGTTGAGAAACAAGGCGTCCAATTGGTCGTCGATCCCATGAGCTTACAATACCTCGTTGGCGGTGAAGTGGATTACACTTCAGGTCTCGAAGGTTCGCGTTTCTTTGTGAAGAACCCTAATGCCACAACCACCTGTGGCTGTGGTGCAAGTTTCTCTGTATAAGCTTGTGTTACAAATGTAGTTAGCTGATATAGAAAATAAAAAAGCCGTCGACAAGACGGCTTTTTTATTGGTAATGATCTACTGAGCTGCGTTGGTATAGGCCGTTAGTTCATAATATTGAGGTTTAACTTGGGCTTAAACCAAGCTTTAACGTCCTTATCGAATGCGATCCAAACCTGCAATAAAGATAAGACAATCAACACAGTAAAAATCACATAGTCAGGTAGTTTCCCCTGCCACTGGCCAAGGTGCACTGTGGTTGGTCCTGCGACGAGGTTGTCAGGATCGTATAACAGTACTGGCAGCATACTTACTAATGCTAACTGCACTAAGGTATAACCTCTTAGCATAATTAGCCCAGCCTTTTGGCGACCTATAATCCCGAGCACCATCAATAGGGTTAACAGGCAGAAAAGTACCCCTTGTTTGGCGATTAAACCGCTTACCGATGCTGCGACATAAAGTAGCAGCAAAGCAATTAAGCGTTTAGGTAAACGGGCTTTTGCCAAGGGTGGCGTAGCCTGCGTTGCCAAAGAGGATTCTTGCTCGCTCAGCGACATTGGGTTTGCCCTTGTGGATTAGTGGCTTTGTTTAGTGACTAAACGTTGATCTAATTCATAGGGTGGGATCACCACACCTAAGTCGTCCTGTACAGGGAATACGGCAACGAACAGACCGTCATCTTCCATGCCAGGTACCCATCGTTCATGCCATTCATCATAGGGAATCGCTAAGGTTTGGCAGTCGCTCCAATCATCGACGGCCCAAGATTCAGCCGCTTCTTCGGTTGGCCACATTGGGATACAGTCTTCATCTTCAGTGGTTAGCATCACGCAACCATCTTGATCTTGAAGCGTCCATAACACTTTATGTTGCTTGATTTGTTCAACGAGGTAGTCGTAACGCGCTTCTGGAGTCATGCCAGCGGCTTCTGCAAAGGTTTTAACAGTCTTGCTCATGAAAATATCTCTTATGCGTGAATAGGGCGAAGCCTGTCGTGCCACAAAAGTAAAAACGTGGGCACAGCAAAACTCACCAGTTGCCAAGATGGTAACATTAGAGCGGAGTTTGAAAAAGCACAACAGCGCAGCTAAAGCGCTGTTGGCATAGAGGGATTACTTGGCAGCGTTGAAATAACGGTAGATAACGCCCGCTAAAATGGCGCCAATGATCGGAGCTGCCCAAAATAGCCATAATTGTGAGACGGCCCAATCACCAACAAATAGCGCTGGGCCTGTGCTGCGGGCAGGATTTACTGAGGTGTTAGATACAGGAATACTGATAAGGTGGATTAGGGTTAAGCATAAACCAATAGCGATCGGGGCAAAGCCTTTAGGCGCTCGTTCATCGGTTGAGCCTAAAATGACGAGTAGAAAAAATAAGGTCATTACAATTTCGCAGATCATTACCGATATCATGCTATAGCCGCCTGGAGAATGTTCACCAAAGCCATTAGAAGCAAAACCTGCCGCGAGACTAAAACCTTCTTGCCCTGAGGCGATTAAATACAATACACCTGCACCGACAATACCACCCGCTACTTGGGCAATGATATAAGGCAACAGTTCCGATGCTGGAAAACGTCCGCCAGCCCAGAGTCCAAATGATACCGCCGGGTTGAGGTGGCAACCTGAGATATGACCAATCGCGAAGGCCATAGTGAGAACGGTTAAGCCAAAGGCGAGTGACACTCCGAGTAAGCCTATCCCCACCTCAGGAAAAGCTGCTGCCAGTACTGCGCTGCCACAGCCACCGAGCACCAGCCACAAAGTGCCCAAAAATTCTGCCGCCATTTTTTGTGACATATTCATTGATTGATTTCCTATTCAGTCGATTTATGTCGGTATGGCTTTTTGACGCCATTGCATAAACCATTGTTTATCTTGCTGGTTAAGTGTAGCTAGATAAATAACCATTCCCTTAATTGAAGTGTTGTGCCCGCAGATTGTTCGGATCTCTATAGACCATCACAACCTGGCTTTGCATGTTTACGGCTTAGTTAACAACCACTTTAGCAAGTTTGCATGACACAACTGTGATCAAGCATAGATGGGTTTTAAGTATTTAGATTAATATCAAAGACAAAGATAACTTTAATGTGAGGGGATATTGGTTGTTGGCGGTGTTTTTGAATTGGCTTTATTAAAAGTGATTTAGTCGATAGAAGAAGAGAATCATCAGGACACAAATACTCAAGAGCATTTGTGTCCATTAATATTACTTAGCGCTAAAACGTCCACCCAAAACGGCTTCGCGGGAAGCGCCAGTGACGGCAGGTAGATTGGCTGGCAGGCCTAAGTGATGGCGCATCGCAAGCCATGCAAAGGCGATGCCTTCGGCCCATTTAGGATCGACTCCGAGTGCAGAGGTGGTATTGATATGATAATTCGGCAGTAACTCCGCTAAACGCTGCATTAGCTCGCCATTGAAAGCGCCACCACCACAGACAAATAATTCCCCTGCTTGGGCGAGTTTAAGGATGTCGCGGGCAATACTGTGACAGGTTAAATCGAGCAGTGTCGATTGAATATCTTCTTCATCTAATTGATTAAACGCCGATAATTGCTGCTCTAACCAGGCCTGATTAAATAGTTCTCGCCCAGTACTCTTTGGATAAGCAAGGGAGAAATAAGGGTGCGACAACAATTGCGCGAGTAGCTGTTGATCGGTTTTACCCGATGCTGCCCAAGTACCATTTTTGTCATAGGGTTCATTCTTTACTTGCTGAATCCAGGCATCAATTAAGGTGTTGCCCGGCCCAGTATCAAAACCTAAGACTTCATCGCTATTACCCGGCAGATAGGTGATATTGGCAATACCACCAATATTGAGGATGATGCGTTTTTTTCCGACTTGGGCAAAGGTTTGCTGGTGAAAAGCGGGCACTAATGGCGCGCCTTGGCCGCCTAAGGCGATGTCTTTGCGGCGAAAATCGGCAATCACATCTATGCCCGTTTCGGTTGCTATGGTGTTGGGATCGCCAATCTGCAGGGTAAAACCTACCTCAAGATTTGGCATATGGCGCACAGTTTGGCCATGGCTACCAATGGCTATGATGTCTTCTTTGGCTATCAGGGCTTTGGCGAGCAAGTTATTGACTGCAAGAGCAAATAATTTGCCAACACTGCGGTCTAGGCGGCCAAGGCGGTTAATTTCATCATTGCCTGGCAGACACAGGCGTTGTAATCCTTTGAGCAAATGGCTCGGGATCGCCTCGGTATGCGTTGCAATCAGCTGCGGCTGTTCGCCCGCAAAGTCGACTAGCACAGCATCGACACCATCCATACTGGTGCCTGACATCAGTCCAATATAATAAGCCTTGTTCATTTGATGGGGTCCATCCGTCGTTATTGCATCGCCAATTGGGTTTGCTTGTTCTGTGAAATGCTTGCCATCAACTGTTTGCTGATAGTATCGAATTGAGATTTTTCTTTACGGGCGATTGATTCGGCCTTGGGCAAATCCACTGTTCTTGGATTGCGGTGCACCCCATTGACGATAAATTCATAGTGTAGGTGAGCACCCGTGACGCGTCCTGTTTTGCCTAATGTGCCAATAATTTGCCCCTGCTTAACGCTAGCCCCTTTGCTGACATTACGCTTGGTCAAATGTAAATACTTGGTCGTGTAGGTATCGTTGTGCTTAATGAACACATAGTTACCATTAAATTGATTGTAGCCGGATTCGATAACTCGCCCATTGCCTGCCGCTTTAATGGGGGTGCCAATTGCGGCAACATAGTCAACACCACGATGAGCTTTAACTTGTCCTGTCACTGGATGCAGGCGTCTAGGATTAAAGTTTGAACTGACATATTTAAAGTCAACCGGTGAGCGTAAGAATGCCTTACGCATACTTGTGCCATTTTCGGAATAGTAGTTACCGTCGGTGTAGCGCACTGCAGTGTAGCGCTCATCTTGGTTAATAAACTCCGCAGCTAAGATATTGCCATTACGTAAAAACTCGCCTTCGGCATACTCTTGCTCATAGATAATGGCGAAGCTATCGCCCTCGCGTAAATCTAAGGCAAAGTCGATATCCCAGCCAAACACGGTCGAGAGTTGCATAATTTGGTTAGCATTTAAGCCCGCATCTACGGCAGCGTTCCAGAAGTTACTCTTAATTTTCGCGCTGGTGAATTGAGTGCGAATTTCAATGTCTTTTTCGGTGATTTTTTCAAAATACCTGTCGTGATCTTTAGTGATCACTAAGGTTGATATCGCATCAACACGGTAGCGCACTTCGGTTAAATCACCATTGACGTCCTTAGAGATCACAATTTCTTCGCCGGGAATGATCTTTAATAGATTCTGTTTGGCGAGCGGTAACTGAGTGATTTCATATACATCTTTGCTGGTGAGTCCTGCTCGCTCAAAAACGGCGGCTAAAGTATCGCCATTCTTAACATTAAAATGCTCAACATCCCTATGGTGGGCGCTCTCTAGGGTTTCGGGGGCTGAATGATTACCCGCAGCTAACGCGTCTACTGAAGACAAGGCTGTGGCTTGATTTGCCTCATCCTGTGTTTGTCCTTCAATACCTTCTGGACGCTCTGGTGAGCGAAAGGCTAAGGGCACATCGTAACGGGTGTTGACTTGATGATCTGCAATACCTTGAGTTTGTCTTGAAGCTTGGGCTTCTTCAGATGGAAAGAGCAAGGTTATCATTGTGATAACAGAAAGAATGCTGAGGAGAATTTGATGCTTTTTAGGCAACAATTTAAATAACGTTATAACCTTTCCCATTGACGCCGATACCGATAACCTAAGGCTTGAATAATCCCGTTAGTGTACACACTTTCAATTGTGGTGGCTAACAAGTAACATAAGTCTCCTCATTTTATGACTATGGCCTTAGGAGTCCCCGCCGAGATGGCTGATTTAGACCAAGTATTAGCAGAAATTAGACGTGGTACCGACGAGATCCTACTCGAATCGGATCTGCTGGAAAAACTCAAAGAAGGACGTCCACTTCGTATCAAGTTAGGCGCAGATCCTACCGCACCGGATATCCATCTTGGACACACAGTAATTTTAAATAAGTTAAGATTATTCCAAGAGTTAGGTCATGAGGTCATTTTCTTAATTGGTGACTTTACCGGTATGGTGGGTGATCCAAGTGGTAAAAATAGTACCCGTCCACCGCTTACCCGTGAGCAAGTGTTAGCCAATGCCGAGACCTATAAAGAGCAGGTCTATAAAATCCTTGATCCTGCAAAAACGCGTATCGAGTTCAACTCGAGCTGGTTAGAGCCATTAGGTGCGGCTGGGATGATTCGTTTAGCCTCGCAGCAAACTGTTGCTCGTATGATGGAACGTGATGACTTTAAGAAGCGTTATGCATCGGGTCAATCAATCGCTATCCACGAATTTATGTATCCGCTACTGCAAGGATATGACTCTGTAGCGCTCAAGGCCGACGTTGAATTAGGGGGGACTGACCAGAAGTTCAACCTATTAATGGGTCGTGAGTTACAGAAAGCCGAAGGCCAAAAACCACAAGCTGTGATTATGATGCCACTGCTTGAAGGTTTAGATGGCGTGAAGAAGATGTCTAAATCGGCGCACAACTACATTGGTGTGAGTGAGCCCGCCAATGAAATGTTCGGCAAGATCATGTCGATTTCTGACGAATTAATGTGGCGCTACTTTGAGTTGCTGTCATTCCGTCCTTTGGCCGAGATTGAACAGTTCAAACAAGATATAGCCAACGGTGCTAACCCTCGTGATACCAAGATTGCACTCGCGAAGGAAATCATTGCGCGCTTCCACGACGAAGCCGCCGCTGAAAGTGCCCATCAAGCCTTTATCGACCGTTTTCAAAAGGGTGCTATCCCTGATGATATCCCAGAGGTTGAATTAGCGGCGGGTGAAGGCTTAGCGATTGCTAACTTACTTAAAGATGCCGACTTAGTGGGTTCGACTTCCGATGCGATGCGTATGATCAAGCAAGGCGCGGTGAAGATGGATGGTGAGAAGGTTGACGATAGCCGTATGACCTTAAGCGCTGGCACGGTTGCCGTATTCCAAGTCGGTAAGCGTAAGTTTGCGAAAGTGACTCTGGTTTAACTAATCTGAGTTTAGCTTGAATCGAATATCACGACTCGAGTACAGTGAATAAGTGCTTATTACGGTTAATAAGTACTTACCAAGTAGTAAAAAGAGCGCCTAAGGGCGCTCTTTTTATCTCTGTATTTTATCTGGTGCTGGCTACATGTGAGATGCAGGCTTAAGGTGCCGTACTGGCCTCATGTTCACCAATATTACATCTGTCGGTGCCAAAATGCTGGCCATCACGACACTTCCAAGCTAGTTGAGCTGAATCGACCTGCCAGCGTTGGGCATCTTTTTTGAGTGATAAAATCAACAGCATTTGTGGATGTTGTTTAGATATTTCACTCACTTGATAGGTCAATATTCCATACTTTGTCGGCTGGGTCCGAACTAGGGTGAACTTTTGCCCCGCGTATTGGTTACTTATGGTTTTGGGATCTTCACTCCAAGCTTGATGTTGTGCTTGGGCAACACGCAGTTGTTGATTGAAATGGCTTACAGGTTGCACCGCATAGGAAACAATAATCGGCTGCTGCGCTTGTGCGTTGGGCACGAGTATCAAAGCATTTAGGGCGAGCAGGGCAATCAGTCCAAAAAACTTCATACAAACCTCATTGAAACTAAACGAACGAATTAGGCATTCAGCGCCATGGTTCGGTCGCATGACTCATTGTAGATTTCGACTCATTTTTATGGCTCAAGTTTCAATCAAAGCGAAATTTTGTGATTATTGCATCGCTAATTGGTCTGACATGGTCTGATAGTCAATCAGATCCACATGCTCTGCGACTCTATGGTTGCGCATATCAAGTTTAAGGCTAGTCACGCCAGGGATAGCGACATCAATGATTTTGCCGGGCTTACCAAATTGCTCCCCTGGCCCCTTAAAGTGATAGTTACCAATCATCACCACTAATGAGCCCGCGTTATACATATGCTCGATATTAAAATCATATTCGAGCACTCCCTCATGGGCGCGCTCGAAAAAGTCGATAATAAAACGACCACCCGTGTATTTACGATTGGCAGTCTTATCGAAGAAAATACTATCGCGGTTATAGAATTTGCCGAGTGTTTTATAGTCGTGTTCAGTGAGCGCGTTCATATATTTGATGGCTAACTGTTGTTCCGCAGGCATTTCCCCTGAGTTTGCATGTACAGACACAGGAAACAGCGCTGGAATAAACATAAGGCAGACTAAAAGACACAATATTCGCAAACTATTCCCTCTTGGTTTTGAGATCAAAGGCGGGTAACGACAAATGCCATTTGATGGCGCATAGGCGGATCATTAATGCACTGGTCATGGCTAAAAACAGTGCCGTTTTTTCGCCCATACCCAAGGCTAAGCTTACGGTATAACCAATACCGCCGATAATTGAGGCCGTGGCATAGATTTCTGTGCGCAACACCATAGGGATTTGTCGGCACAGTAAGTCTCGAATAATGCCTCCTCCAACGCCTGTGATCAAGCCCATCACGACGGCAATCATGCCACTTAGCCCCATATTGAGGGCTTTTTCTGCACCAATCACAGTGAACAGGGCTAAACCTAAGGCATCAGCTACGGGGAGCGTATACTCCGGCATCTTGCGTGGTCGGCGTACTAACAGCAAACAAGCTAGGACAGTGGCGAGTATGACTATGATGTAGTTCGGGTCGCGGATCCAAAACACGGGTGTGGCGCCAATCAGCGCATCACGGATACTGCCACCACCTACAGCTGTGACCGATGCAAGCACTATCACCCCAAAGGGGTCCATGCGATGACGTCCTGCAGCTAAGGCGCCAGACAGAGCAAATACTGCCGTGCCACATAAATCGAAGAAGTAAATCCAATGGTTCATTTACTCATCTCTTTGATATGGATATTCAGCGCATCCACAGAAATACGAATTTCAATGACAGATAAAATCAGTGAATAAAGTAGGAGTAACAAGCTGGCACCAAAGATGATGGAGCCAGTCTTGTTAAAACCGATATAAATAAAAATCATACAGAGCACACACAGGGCAAAACTCGATACACCAGCTTCCTGCATGCGGCGAATAATCCTGATCCGCTGACTTAAGTTTTTAATCTGATCCTGATGCACGGGTTTGTCGCCGTTACTTAACTGACGGATCAATGCTGCCAGTGCAAAGAATCGGTTGGTATAAGCAAGTAATAGCAAAGAAATTGCCGGAAATAACAACGCAGGAGTTGTTAATGAGACATGCATGTTTTCGAACAAGATAGTCAGCCTTTAACCTAATGTTAAGATGAGAGGCATCATATCACAGGGTTTGTAGCCAGCGTAAACCCGCCCAAAGGAAGGGAAGAAGCGTGATAAAACTAAACCAAATTGCGCAGGCGCGTGAGGTGAGTTTTACTGCGGGGGTAATACTCTCATGGTGCGGCTGTGGGCCATAGACTATCTTTGCTACATCAATGCGTTGCCCCGAAAACTTCTGCGGTCCGCCTAATTCAATCCGTAAAATATTCGCCACTAAGGACACACTCATCACATAACCCCGTAGGGCGGGATGATTTTTAGAGGTGCGAAACAGCAATGCCAAGGCTTTAGGGCCACCCTGAATCGCAATAGACAGGCTCCATAACCAAGCGGGTATTGCCAGTAGTACCGTTGAGATAATATTCACAGTACTGCAAAAATGCTGATATTTAGGTTGTATAGGTGGCCAGCTGAGCTCGAGTTGTTTAATCATTCTGACCGCCAGCACCATAGGCGCACCCGCGATCGCAAAGAAGAAGATAGTCGAAGCCGTACCGTAAATTGGCGCTGTAGCCAATTTTTCAATCGTCGCTTTGGTTAAGCCCACTTCCGATAGGTTATCCGTATCACGGACAACCCACGGCTGTAATAGCTTTTTTGCGCTGGCATTATCCTCGCGTTTTAATGCCTTAGCGATTTCGTCGGCGACTTGGCTAAAGCCTGCATCACTCAAACACAGATAGAGTACTAAAAACTCAAAAAACCAAGGGAAAGCCGCGAGCTCGAGCAAAAAGGTAATAATCGCCCAAAAGGGGAACACTAAGAGCAGCATGGCCAAAAAGCCAGCCGTTGCTTGCTGGCTTGGTGAGCGCTCAGGGCGGTTTACTTTAGCGGCGAGCTGTTTGGCTAAGTGACTAAACCAAATCAGTGGCTGCATTTCCCTTGGCAATGGCGCTAAACGCGCCAGTAATAAAGCAAAGAAAAGTACCAAGAAGCCCTCAAACAAAGCGCCATCAATTTCGACAAGTTGTTGATAAAAAGAACTGTGCATCAGGTACTTTCCGCAATCATGCTTTAGTCAATTACTTTACTGAGTTTGGATCTAATTGCTCAAGCAGCAACATTACCATCAATGCTGAATGGTAGCCTGCCTTCACAATGTAAGAATCAAAGTCGACGGGGGAGTCGTTGTTGGCGTTGTCAGAGAGTGAGCGAATCACCACAAATGGCACGCCAAATTGGTGGCACACTTGAGCAATTGCCGCGCCTTCCATCTCACAGGCCGCCATGGTTGGGAAGTGCTCCAACATGGTCTTGGTACGTACTGGATCGCAAATAAAGCTATCGCCAGTACAGATTAAGCCTTCAATCGCTTTCACTTCGCCTAATTGTGCGATGGCCTTATTGGCTGCTTCGACTAAGTATGGCGCTGGAATAAAGGCTGCGGGTTGCTGCGCCATTTGGCCTATTTCGTAACCAAATGCGGTGACATCCACATCGTGGTGGCGCACTTCGGATGAAATCACGATATCGCCAATCGACAGTGAATCGACAAAACCACCCGCAGAACCTGTGTTGATTACTGCATCGGGGGCGTATTTCTCAATCAGCAGCGTGGTGGCAATACTAGCGGCGACTTTACCAATACCAGAGCGCGTCACTACAACGTCTTTTCCCGCTAAGGTGCCAGCGATAAATTCAATACCCGCAATCGTTTGCGAAGAGGCGTTTGTCATAGCCGCAATAAGATGGGCAACTTCTGGCTCCATTGCGCCAATAATACCAATTTTCATGGGAGACCCTTTTGATTCAACTGAATGTGTGATGCCACTAAAAGAGTGGGATAACAGAATGGCGGCTAATATACCACAGTTATGCTTTGACGTTATTGTGGGATTGCGATTGCTTGATTGGGATAATGTTAAACGGCGAATGGGTAAAAAAATGCGCACCCTAAGGTGCGCCAAAATTCACAAGCAAATGGTGGACTCGTGGGTACGAGTCCTAGACTCACAGCTACAGCGGTACAACAAAAAACCATTAATCTAAGTAGTTAAGAATGCCTTGCGCGGCATCACGTCCTTCGGCAATTGCGGTCACAACTAGATCCGAGCCACGGACCATATCGCCGCCAGCAAATACCTTTGGATTGGTGGTTTGGAATGGATTATCGGCCTGTTTACTGGCTTTTACTCGGCCCCATTGGTCGAGTTCAATGCCGTAATCGGCAAACCAAGGCGCAGGGCTAGGTTGGAAACCGAAGGCGATAATTACCGCATCGGCGTCGAGTAGCTGTTCACTGCCTTCAATCACTTCGGCACGTTGACGGCCACTCGCATCGGCTTTACCCATTTGAGTTTCAACGCATTCGACACCCACCACTTTGCCATCCTGGGTTTTAATCGCCACGGGTTGACGGTTAAACAGGAAGTTCACTCCCTCTTCACGGGCGTTTTGCACTTCGCGGCGAGAACCCGGCATGTTGGCTTCGTCACGGCGATAGGCACAAATCACGCTGCTAGCCCCTTGGCGCACGGCGGTGCGAACACAGTCCATGGCGGTATCACCACCACCTAAGACCACCACGCGCTTACCGGCAAGGTTAAGGTAAGGCGTATCAGGGCTTGTGCGGCCCATCAGGTGATGGGTATTGCCAATCAAGTAGGGTAGGGCTTGGTACACGCCTTGGGCATCTTCGCCCTCAAGGCCCGCTTTCATGGCGGTGTAGGTTCCCATACCGAGGAAGACAGCATCGTATTCCTCAAGCAGTTGGTTAAAGGCGACATCTTTGCCCACAGTTACGCCCAGTTTGAACTCGATACCCATGCCTTCTAACACAGTGCGGCGAGTTGCCATCACGGCTTTATCCAGCTTAAAGGCGGGAATACCGTAGGTCAGCAGGCCACCAATCTGGGGATATTTATCAAACACCACAGCCTTAACCCCATTACGGGCAAGAATATCGGCGCAGCCTAAGCCAGCTGGACCTGCGCCCACAATCGCCACTTTTTCTTTACGGGGCGTGACCTTGCTCATATCCGGACGCCAGCCTTGGGCGATGGCGGTATCGGTAATGTATTTCTCCACATTACCAATAGTCACGGCGCCAAAGTCGGCGTTTAGGGTACAAGCCCCTTCACAGAGTCTGTCCTGTGGACAGACGCGGCCGCAGATCTCGGGCAGGGTATTGGTCTCATGGACTAAGTCCGCCGCCTCCATGATCCGACCCTGTTGCGCCAGTTTCAGCCAGTTGGGAATATAGTTGTGCAGCGGGCATTTCCACTCACAATAAGGGTTACCGCAATCGAGACAACGGTCCGCTTGTTCACTCACCTGTGCTTGCGCAAAGGGTTGATAAATCTCAATAAACTGAGTCGAACGCTTTGCCGCAGGGTGTTTAGTTGGGTCTTTACGACCCACTTCAATAAATTGAAAATCGTTACTCATCTGCTATTACCCCGCTTTTACTGCCAGTTCCGGGCTCGATTGCTCTAATTTGAGCAGATCTGCAACGGCGATATTTTTCGGTTTCACTAATACAAAGCAATCTAACCAGTTGGCAAAGTCGCTTAAGATCATCTTCGCGTGCTCACTGCCAGTCTCGGCCACATGTTCTTCAATCAAGCCTTTCAAATGCTGTTGATGAATAGGTGACTCGAGTTTTTGGGTATCGACAAGCTCGTTATTCACACGGCGGTTAAAGCGGCCAAATTGGTCGAAAACATAAGCAAAACCGCCCGTCATCCCCGCGCCGAAGTTGACTCCAGTTTTGCCGAGCACGACCACAATACCGCTGGTCATGTATTCGCAGCCGTTATCGCCTAAGCCTTCAACTACGGCGATGGCGCCCGAGTTACGTACCGCAAAGCGTTCACCTGCTTGGCCCGCGGCGAAGAAGCGTCCGCCCGTCGCGCCATACAAACAAGTGTTACCGACAATCGCGCTGCGCTCGCTCTGGAATGGGCTACCCAGCGGTGGATAAATCACAATCTTGCCGCCCGACATGCCTTTACCGACGTAGTCGTTGGCATCACCGCAGAGCTTGAGTTCAAGGCCTGGGCTGTTCCATACCCCAAAGCTTTGGCCAGCACTGCCATTAAAGCTGAGTTTAATCGGTGCCTTAGTGCCTTTAACGCCAAGGGTGGTTGCGATATAGCCCGACAGGCGTGCGCCCACTGAGCGATCAGTGTTGTTGATACTGTAAGCGGCATCGAAACACTCGCCCTTATCGACTGCACTCTGGCATTCGTTGAGCAGATGCTGGTTGAGCAAGCCTAAATCTGCTGGTGGATTGGTTTCCTGCCAAGTGCGCGAGGTGTTGGCTTTGACCTTAGGCTGATACAGAATTGGCGCTAAATCGAGTCCACGTTGCTTATCGGTCTGGCCTTCTAAGGTATGTAGCCACTCACTACGGCCCACTAAGTCTTCGAACTTGCTGACCCCTAGGGTTGCCATCCACTCGCGCACTTCCTCGGCGACAAACTCAAAGTAAGTCATTACTCGCTCTGGTAAGCCGTGGTAGTGGTTATCGCGCAGTTTCTTGTCCTGAGTTGCGACACCGGTAGCGCAGTTGTTCAGGTGGCAAATACGCAGGTACTTACAACCTAAGGCAATCATAGGCACAGTTCCGAAGCCAAAGCTCTCGGCGCCGAGTAAGGCTGCCTTGATAACATCGGTTCCGGTTTTTAGGCCGCCATCGACCTGCAAGCGGATCTTATGACGCAGGCCATTTTCCACCAGAGATTGATGTACTTCAGCAAGGCCGAGCTCCCATGGACTGCCAGCGTATTTCACCGAGGTGATAGGGCTCGCGCCTGTGCCACCATCGTAGCCAGAAATAGTGATCATATCGGCGTAGGCTTTTGCTACACCTGTGGCGATCGTGCCGACACCTGGCTCAGACACTAATTTCACAGAGATCAGTGCCTTGGTATTGATTTGTTTTAAATCGAAAATCAGCTGGGCTAAGTCTTCGATAGAGTAAATATCATGGTGTGGCGGTGGTGAAATCAAGGTTACACCTGGGCGCGCGTGGCGCAGCCCAGCAATTTCTACACTCACCTTATGGCCTGGCAGTTGTCCGCCTTCACCGGGTTTTGCGCCCTGGGCAACTTTAATCTGCAACACATCGGCATTGACTAGGTAATGGGCGGTTACGCCAAAACGTGCCGAGGCAATTTGCTTAATCGCCGAGTTACGCTCGGTGTTAAAGCGGCGAGCATCCTCACCACCTTCACCTGAGTTAGAGCGGCCACCTAAACGGTTCATGGCAATGGCTAATGCCTCATGGGCCTCGGGGCTTAGGGCGCCGATACTCATGGCCGCACTGTCAAAGCGCGGGAATAAGTGGCTGGCTGCTTCAACTTTATCCAGTTCAATCGCAGCTTGGTCAGCCTTAATACCAATCAAATCCCTTAGGGTGGCGACTGGGCGGTTATCGACTAATTCGGCGAACTTCTTGTAGGTCGCAAAATTCTTGTCGATTAAGGATGCCTGCAGCGTGTTAACCACATCAGGGTTGAAGCAGTGGTACTCACCGCCATCCACGTATTTGAGTAAACCGCCTTGTGGCAGCGGCACATGGGCGCGGTAAGCAGCCTTATGCAGCAGCGCTTGATCGTTGGCGATATCCTCAAAGCTGGCGCCTTCGATACGGCTCACTACCCCTTTAAAGCAGAGTTCAATCACATCACTGGCAATACCAATGGCCTCAAACTGTTGGCTACAACGGTAGGAGCCGACGGTGCTGATCCCCATCTTCGACATGATCTTACGTAGGCCTTTCTCGATGCCGTAGCGGAAGTTGAGCATCAACGCCGTGGTGTCGGTCAGTTGATGGCGTTTCGCCAGATCTGAGATTGATTCATACACTAGATACGGATAAATCGCCGTGGCACCAAAGCCGAGCAGCACCGCAAAGTGGTGCGGATCTCGCGCCGAGGCGGTCTCAACAATGATGTTGGTATCGCAGCGTAGGCTCTTACTCACAAGCATTTGTTGTACTGCGCCGACTGCCATGGCCGCTGGGATTACCTGCGCCGATTTATCAATCGCACGGTCGGATAAAATCAGCAGCGTAGTGCCACTGCGGGCTAAACGCTCGGCTTCCGAGGTGATGCGGCGAATCGCCTGTTCTAAGCCTTCTTTCGGATCGTAGTTTAAATCGACGATATTGGCGCGATAGTAAGTGCTATCTAATCCAAGTAATTGATTGAAATCACTGAATAATAATATCGGTGAGTTGAACATCACTCGATAGGCATGGCCAGTAGTTTCGTTGAAGAGGTTTTGTTCGCGGCCAATACAGGTCGCCAGAGACATCACGTGCTTTTCACGCAGCGGATCGATAGGCGGGTTAGTGACTTGAGCGAATTTTTGCCTGAAATAGTCATAGAGCGAGCGTGACTTTTTCGACAATACGGCCATTGGCGTATCATCGCCCATGGAGCCTGTCGCTTCTTCGCCTTGTTTTGCCAGTACCCAAATCACTTGTTCAAGCTCTTCGCGGGTGTAACCAAACTGCTTTTGATATTGCAGTAGTTGCTCAGGGCTTAATTCACTGGCGCCATGTTGCTCTGTCGTTAGCTGCTCGGCAGGAATTAAAGTACGACTGTTTTTCGCCATCCATTCTTTGTAGGGGTGGCGACGCTTAAGATCGTTATCGATTTCGAATGACTGATATAGACGGCCATTTAATGTATCTAACACTAACAACTCGCCTGGGCCGACACGGCCTTTTTCAATCACTTCATCGGCGGCGTAGTCCCAAATGCCGACTTCTGAGGCGAGGGTTAAGATACGATCTTTAGTGATCACATAACGAGATGGGCGCAGACCGTTACGATCGACCGCGCAAGCGGCGTGGCGACCGTTGGTCATTACGATACCAGCAGGACCATCCCATGGCTCCATATGCATGGAGTTAAAGTCATAGAAGGCTTTTAGCTCGTCATCCATCTCTGGGTTACTTTGCCACGCTGGCGGAATAAGCAAACGCATGGCGCGGTATAAGTCCATCCCGCCAGAGAGCAGCATCTCGAGCATATTGTCGAGGGAGGAAGAGTCAGAACCCGTTTCATTCACAAACGGTGCCGCCTGCTGTAAGTCAGGCAGCAGCGGCGAATTAAATTTATAGGCACGGGCACGGGCCCATTGGCGGTTACCGGTAATCGTATTGATCTCGCCGTTATGGGCAAGATACCTAAAGGGCTGAGCGAGTGGCCATTTAGGTGACGTATTGGTTGAAAAGCGTTGATGGAATAAACAAATAGAGCTCTTCAAACGGATGTCGGCAAGGTCGGGATAGAATGCGGGCAGGTCGGCAGGCATCATTAAGCCTTTGTAGACGATGACTTGACCTGAAAGACTCGCGACATAAAAGTCTTTATCGTCAGTAATTTGTTGCTCTAAACGGCGGCGAGCCATGTAGAGACGTCGCTCAAGATCTTTCTCACGCCAACCAATGGGGGCGTTAATCAGCACTTGATAGATTTGCGGTAGGCTCGATTTACCAATCTCACCCAATACCTCAGAATTGATAGGGACTTTACGCCAACCAGCGATACTTAATGTTTCACGCTCGAGTTCGCGTTCGAGGATGAATTTAGCTTGGTCGGCTAATTCCTCATCTTGGCTTAAAAACAACATGCCTACAGCGAATTTGCGGCTCAAGTGCCAGTCATTTTCTGCGGCTACGGCCTCAAAGAATTGCAATGGTAGCTGCATCAATAAACCACAGCCGTCCCCAGTTCGACCATCAGAGGCGATACCGCCACGGTGTTTCATGCGATCAAGGCCATGGATAGCTGTGCGCACGATACGATGACTGGCTTCGCCATCCATTTGTGCAATCAAGCCAAACCCACAATTGTCCCGCTCAAAACTGGGATGATATAAGCTCATACAAAAACCTCCCTTGACCTCAACGAAATTACTACTCGGGAGAAATGTAAAGACTTTCTATAGATATGCACCCGAACCACCCAAATTAGCCTGAGATTAACTAAAGGTCAAACCAAAATTTTGCATAAAATATGGGTATTAATTCATGTTTCATACACAAAACACAATTGCTTGACGTTAACGTTAACTGATTAAAGTGTCGTATAACATTATGAATAAAAAGAATTTTAAAAAATGAAAAACTTGTAAGTTACCAAAATGTAACATTGGCGCGGATTGTTTTTGATTTAGAAATAGTGATTTTTATTGCAAATACAGTGTTTGTATAAAAATATGAAATAAGTGAATTGTTATTCTTTTTGGTTGTGAGTGCTATCACAGAATGTAAAGGCCCTGTGAGGGGCGGCTCAGGTTTTTAGCTTGGATATGGTGAATATTATGAGAGTTTGATTTACCGCCAAGAAAAGTGTGGTCGCTTTGTTTATCATGAGTTTTTTCGTCTATCTACACATCATTATTTCTTCTTTCTTGTGATTTTATCTTGGTTATTTTTAATGAAACGACATGAAATATGGCAGGTGAGCTAATGGGGCTCGATGCATACGTAAACACATTTGGTGCTGTTTGTAAGGCTAAATACGGTGAGCGATTACGCAAGCTCACCATAGATGCCAAATTCACTTGTCCTAACCGTGATGGCACGCTTGGACGTGGTGGTTGTACCTTTTGCAACGTGGCGTCCTTTAGTTATCAGCAAACGGAAACGCTCAGCATCAGTGAGCAGCTAGAACAAGGGAAAGCCCGTTATAAAGAGGCGAAACCCAAGCTGAATGCGGATAAGTTTATCGCTTATTTTCAGGCTTATACGAGCACTTATGATGAGTATCAAGTGTTGATGGCTAAATACGATGAGGCGGTCAAAGACAGTGAGATTGTGGGCCTGTGTGTTGGCACTCGTCCCGACTGTGTGCCAGATAATGTATTAGATTTATTAGCGAGTTATCAGCAAAAGGGCGTCGATGTCTGGTTGGAGCTTGGTCTACAAACCGCCAACGACAAGACGCTACACAAGATTAATCGTGGCCATGATTTTGCCTGTTATTGCGATACCGTTTTGCGGGCGAGAAGTCGAGGATTAAAGGTGTGTACTCACCTTATCTTAGGTTTACCCAGTGAGACTCGTCTCGATTACATGGCGACACTGCAGGCGGTGCTGACGCAGGGCGTAGATGGTTTAAAGCTTCATCCATTACATGTGGTTGAGGGCAGTACTATGGCAAAAGCTTGGCGCGCAGGGCGCTTACCTTTGCTCAGTATTGAGGAGTATGCGGCTTGTGTCGGCGAACTGGTTCGGCATACACCGAAAGAGGTGATATTTCATCGGGTGACCGCCTATGCGAAAAAACCGATACTGCTGGCACCCGATTGGTGTGGTTATCGTTGGAATGGCTTAGTGGCGATTGTTGAGGATCTTGCGAGTAAGGGTGGACAAGGGGCGGCATTAGCGCGACCATAATGTCCATATTTGCTGAATGGATTCATTTGGTAATTTTTTATCGCTAATAGTATTTGATATAGTTGATTTTTTGTTAATAAAAACATCTTTTGACCACAAATGCTGCTATAAGTTGCGCTGACAATTTTAGTGGGTATCATGTCATAAATTTGTTTTAAGCATTGGACTACTTAAGGGAGGCCTAGATGGCCACAGTTGAATTAGAGACAATTCTAGATCTCAATACGTTAGAACAGTATTGCAGCGCGATTGGTGCCGGTACTTTGCTAAAGAGCGTGGTGTTATTTGAGCAATTAATGCCTGAATATGTTGGGAATCTAGTAAAGGCTAACGAAGCTGCTGACAAGGACACTTTATGTTCAGAGGCCCACAAATTTAAAGGTGCAGCGGGTTCAGTTGGCTTAAAACGTATTCAGCAAATTGCCCAATTACTGCAGCATGGCGAAGAAGCGCGTTGGGAAGTTGAACATGCAACTTGGGTCGCGCAAATTGTTGAATTTGCGAGTGCCGATCTGCAGCAATTAAAGCAATTCTTACAGGCTAAAGCCTAGTTTGGTTTGCGAGGTGCGGCGTAAAGGTTGCACCTCGATAACTTCTTCCTTCTCGTTTTATCCCCTCTTTTGCTTTTCCCTCCTTTATTCTGAGTCGCCTCAAGCGTTTTACCTTGATTGAAAATCGATTTTGCTCACACTATTGAGTAATTTAGCCGCGTTTTAGTTGATAACTTATGGTAGAGTTGATTAAATTTATTAATTCATAACCGTAGTGGCAATCGATAAAATGAAAAATTTACCTAGCCTTAAGAATCTATATTACTTGGTGAATCTTCATCAAGAGCAGAATTTTAATCGCGCCGCTAAGGTGTGTTTTGTCAGCCAATCGACTCTGTCAAGCGGCATTCAGAATCTTGAAGAACAGCTTGGCCACCAGTTAATTGAACGGGATCACAAGTCTTTTATGTTCACCGCTATTGGTGAGGAAGTGGTGCAACGTTCTCGCAAAATCCTCACGGATGTAGATGATTTAGTTGAATTGGTTAAAAACCAAGGTGAGCCTATGACGGGGGATATCCGCTTAGGTTGTATTCCTACCATTGCTCCATTTTTACTCAGCCGCGTTGTCAAACAGTGCCAACACGCTTATCCCGCGATGAGCCTATTACTCAAAGAGGATACAACAGAGCGCTTACTCGATGCGTTGGGTAAAGGGGAATTAGATATACTCATTCTTGCTCTACCCGTTGATACCAGTGGCTACCACAGCATGAAGGTAGGTATTGATCCCTTTAAGATGGTTATCCACAAAGATTTAGTGGGGGGAATTCATCAGCCGATCGATTATCAGACATTACCTGATGAGAGTATTTTTCTGTTGCAGAGCGAGCATTGTATTACTGGCCATGCCATTACTGCTTGTCAGTTGGGCGACAGTGCTAAAGTCAATCCTTTTGCTGCCACGAGTCTGCATACCTTAGTACAAATGGTAAATAGCAAACTGGGCACAACGTTCTTACCGCAAATGGCGATTGATGCAGGGATTTTGAATGATACCGATCTGGTGGTAATGACTCCGCCAGGTGAAGCGCCATATCGCGATATCGGTTTAGTATGGCGACAAACAACCAGCCGAATTTTAACTTTCCGTACGCTAGGTTTATTGATCCAAAAATTGTTAGCTAACGAAACCGCATAATCACTGAGTATTTTTGCTTTTGGTGAGGTTTATAAAGGGGAAACACCAAACACTTCAATCGAGTGTTGTTTCCCTTTTAATTTAATTGGGCCCAGATTAGTCAAACGATACTCACTGTTAGGATTATCGAGTCGTCCCGCTAAGGCGCCAGAGATCAACATACGCTGTCCTAAGGGATTACATTGATCCTGCAGTCTCGCTAACGTATTTAGCACATCACTAAAGAAGCTAATTTCTTGTTTTTGAACACCAACAACTGCTGCAACGACTTGCCCACAGTGAGCTGCCGCTTTAAATTTAGGCACAAAACCATAGTGTTCTTCAAAGTAACGTCTCTGCCAATTTAATTGCTGGCTAAATTCAAAATAGATATTCATGCAGCGGTCGTGCACAACACCTTCCTCTAAGGGCCAATGGATTAATACGGCATCACCCATATAGCGGTAGATTTCAGCTTCGTTATTACTCACAGTATCTGAAAGTAAGCTAAAACTATCTTGGATTAGGCGACTAAAGCGATAATCGCCAAGGGATTCAGCGTGAGTTGTTGAGGCGACCATATCTAAGTAAAGAAATAAACGCTGTTCGTATCTTGGCTTATGGTATTTACCTAAACCAATATTGAGTAAAATACGTGGCCCAACTAAAAGCCCCATCTGCTCAACAAAGGCTAAGCTCACTCGTACAACGACTAAATAAACAATTAAGGCTTGGAATGAGGGACTATAGAGAATATGCGCCGTAAGCATTTGTCTAAGGGTCGACATGTGATTTTCAATGGCCCACATATTTAGAAATTGGGTCATATAAGCTAAGGTTGTTGCACCCAATAACAGGAACAATCCTTTAAAAATGACTGAGAAGATATAAGGTAGGCGATTGATAGCGCTAAAATCAGCTATCAGATTGGACATCCAGTGTAAGCTGCCAAAAATAATCCCCATATAGACGGCGAGTGTCGCGAGATCAGCCGAACCTACAGCCCATTGCGGCAGTTCTGGTGATTGGGCATATCGAAAAAACACGAATGCAGCCATGGCTATCGCCCAAGCTAATATCGCAAAAAGAAGTTTTTTCGCTTGTCTACGAGTTCTCACAACGGGTTTTGTATCCGAATACGGCCATATATTTCAGGATGCCGTAGTTTATAGAAAATCATCACTAGAGTGCCAGTGATATTTGTGATCTGGATCAATACAACGCTATATAGCTACAAAAATTTAACCAAACACTTTATTTAATATCATTGCTGTAAAGGCGGTCTTGAGATAAAAACCGCGAGGATTGGTCATTTTGAGGCTGCCATCCTCGGCAATACTTTGAGTCAATGCCTTACTATTAGCGGCTTTAGGGCGTAATTGGAGAACTTCACCGTGCCTAGCGGTGAGATTTTCGACTTTACCAAGAGCAATCAGCTCCATGATTTCTTCCCAATCCTGTTGCAGTAATGCTTGCTCTTGTGGATCGGGCTGCCACAGTATTGGTGTGCCAACTCTGCGTTCACCCACAGGGATATGTCGCTCCCCCTCTACTGGTACCCACAGTACTCGTTGTAACTTGTGACACACTAAGCTGTCTTGCCAAGTTAATCCTTCGATATTGGTCAGCGGTGCAACACACACATAGGTGGTTTCTAGTGGTTTGCCCTGATGATCAATGGGGATAGTTTTTAGCTCTACTCCGAGGTGAAGAAAATCTTGTTCGGGTTTCGAACCTGCTATCGCACCTAATTCCATTTCAATGAGTTGTCCCACCCAACCTTTATCGCGTTTCAGATTGACGGGGACATGAATACCGCGATGGGCAGCAATTTGCGCCAAAGATACGCCGGCCATCATATTAGCGCGTTCGAGCAATTCGCTCAGATTTTGAGGGGGAATAATAGGTTTCATAGGCGAATTTTACTGGAAAATAACTGCTTAGCAACCAAGGTCAAAAAATGAACATTAAAATAAGAATAAACGCATTGCTAACTTTTTGTATTTAACAATATGATTTTTATTGTTTTTATCTGATTTTAGGCAAGTGTCAGTTAAAGTGTTCAAAGTTACTCTCGGCTTTCCCTTGCGTTTCTCACATATTTATCCACAGATATTATGGATAACTCACAATGCGTGTGCCTTTAACTGAATAAAATCTTTGAGTCAATGGTAGTAAGTGGCATTTTTAAATAGGGATGTGGGTAATTTTGGGTGTGCTCTGTGTATAACATTTAAGGATTACTCTAATTAAATAATAGAATTTATTTTAGGTTAAAAAGTGAGCGTTTGTGTATTTGGATAGATATCTTGTAAATTATTAAGGTTTATCCTGATGATTTATAGGTTATTTTTTTAATGTGGTATGCGTTGTGATGTATATTCTATTTGTTGTTTTTTGAACGATATACCTAGTTTACCCTAGTTTCAAACAGAGATATCCACAGAAAATGTGGATATCCCCTTAAATTAATTCGATGAGTTGTTGATAAAGTAGTAAGTTGAAACTATTTATCCAAAGATAAGCTGAAAATAGAGGTTTGCTGAGAGACGGGCTTTGTGAAACAATCGCTTTATTAAAATTTATCCTTATTTGGAGTCCATGTGATTGATAGCGACGGCTTTCGCGCAAATGTGGGCATAATAATTTGTAACAGATATGGCCAAGTCATGTGGGCCAGACGGTTTGGACAACACTCATGGCAGTTTCCTCAGGGCGGTGTAGATGATGGTGAATCGGCCGAAGAGGCTATGTACCGTGAATTGTATGAGGAAGTTGGCTTAAAACCCGAGCATGTCACTATATTAACCTCGACGCGCTCTTGGCTAAGATACCGTTTACCTAAACGCTTAGTGAGACAGGACAGTAAGCCTGTGTGTATTGGCCAAAAGCAAAAGTGGTTTCTGTTACAACTAAAAAGCCAAGATAGTGCGATTAATTTAAGTTCTTCAGGCCACCCTGAGTTTGACGATTGGCGCTGGGTAAGTTATTGGTATCCGGTGCGGCAGGTTGTCTCATTTAAGCGTGATGTTTATCGTAAGGTCATGAAAGAATTTGCGGTAACGGCATTGTCATTCCAAACCCAGGAAATACCGAGGAAGCGGGTAAGACAAAAGACAACGGGCTGATTTTCAAAAGAGGATTGAAAACAGTGTTAAATACGCTCAGGGATATTACCCAAGCTGTGGCTTCTGCCCACAGCTTAGAAACCGCATTAGAAGTCCTAGTTTCATCGACCAAGGCTGCGATGGAAACCCAATGTTGCTCGGTCTATATCCTAGAGCAGCAAGAACTCGTTTTATCCGCAACCGATGGTCTCGAAAAGAGTGCTGTCGGTCGAGTGCGCATGCCTTTAACTCAGGGCTTGGTGGGCTTAGCTGCCGAGCGTGAGGAGGCGGTGAATTTAGCCGATGCACGTTTACATCCGCGCTTTAAGCTCTTTCCCGAGGTTGCAGAAGAAGAATACCGTGCCTTTTTAGCTGTCCCTATTATTTATCAAAAAGCGGTTGTGGGTGTGATTGTGGTGCAGCAAGCTAGTGCACGGCAATTTAGTGAAGGCGAAGAAGCCTTTTTAATGACCTTGGCTGCACAGCTTGCGATGGCGATCCGAGGATTAAACAAAAGGACGCAGGTCAGTTCACTCCATCAACAGATTTTATTCCAAGGGACATCCGCATCCAGTGGGATCGCTATTGCACACGCGTTAGTGCTCGGTGGGGAGATTTCCCTCGAACAGCCCGATGTGCGCTGCGAGGACATTGTCCTTGAATCCAGCCGTTTAGTCGCGGCAATGGGGCGTTGTAAAGAGGCGATTGGTGCGCTATCTCAGCGTTTCGACCGAGAACAGGATGAGGAGGTCGCCTCAATATTCAATGCCTTACAGTTACTACTTGATGATGCCAGCCTCGGTGGTGAATATACCCGTGAAGTACAGCAGGGCTGGGAGGCTGAATCGGCGGTGAGCCGGGTTTCGTTGCGTTATATTCAGCAGTTTTTGGCGATGGAAGATCCTTATCTCAAGGAGCGGGCGAGTGATATCCGCGATTTGGGGCAAAAGGTGCTAAGGCAATTGATTGAGCCTGAGCGATTAGAGCATGAACCTGATAAACCTGTAATTTTAGTGACGAAAGAAGCCGATGCTACAATGTTGGCTGAATTTCCTCGGCAAAAATTAGCTGGGATTGTGACCGAGCTCGGTGGCGTTAACTCCCATGCGGCGATTTTAGCGCGGGCGCTTGGTGTACCGGCGATTACAGGCGTTGAACAGTTACTTTCCGCCGATATTGATCAAAAGCTGTTAGTCGTCAATGCCAGCCGTGGGCAGCTTATGGTGTCGCCATCGCCTGCTATTGTTAGCGAGTATCGCAGCCTTATCTCAGCGCAAAAAGCGTTGCAGCGCCAATACGCACAGGAGTTAGCGCTGCCCTCTGTGATGCTTGATGGCACGCGAATTAGACTCTATCTCAATGCGGGATTACTCAGTGGTGTCGCCTCGGAAATTGCCGAAGGGGCAGATGGTATTGGGTTATATCGCACTGAAATCCCCTTTATGTTGCAGCAGCGTTTTCCGAGTGAATCCGAGCAGGTAAAGGTTTATCAACAGGTACTCTCAGCGGCTTCGGGTCGCCCTGTCGTGATGAGAACCTTAGACGTTGGCGGCGATAAGCCTTTGCCGTATTTCCCGATTAAAGAAGACAATCCTTTCCTCGGTTGGCGTGGTATTCGACTATCACTGGATCACCCTGAGCTGTTTCTTGTGCAGTTAAGGGCCATGTTACAGGCTGGCGCAGAAGGCAAGCAGTTAAGCATTTTGTTACCCATGGTCAGTAATTTAGATGAAATCGATCAAGCTCTAGCCTACTTAGAGCAGGCTTATGTTGAACTCAAAAATGATGTCAACAGCAATATCGAAATGCCGCGTATTGGCATAATGCTCGAAGTGCCTGCAATGCTATATCAGTTAGATGAAGTGGCAAAGAGAGTGGATTTTGTGTCAGTTGGGAGTAACGATTTAACCCAATATTTACTCGCAGTCGATCGCAATAACCCGAGGGTCAGTTCATTATTTGACAGTTATCATCCGGGGATTTTGCGGGCCTTACATCAGGCAAGAATAGATTGTGAATATCATCATCTTGATATCAGTATCTGTGGTGAGTTGGCTGGCGAGCCCATGGGCGCGATCTTGCTTGTGGCGATGGGATACAACCAATTGAGTATGAACCAAGGCAGTTTAGCGCGAATTAACTATCTGCTGCGCCGAGTCTCTGGTGATGATTTAGCACAGTTACTCGCGCAGGCGTTAAGCCTATCTAACGGTTTCCAAGTGCGTGAGCTGGTTAAAGAATATTTTACTCAGCAAGGATTAGCCACAATTCTTAATTAACTAATCGTGCCTTTTGCTTTAAGCTAAGGCTTCACTTAATCACGCTGTAGGTATTCGTGTGGATAGTTTGTTGTTGGTGTTCTTTATTTGCTTGGCGTTAGGTGCGTTTGTCGGTTTTATGGCAGGATTATTAGGTATCGGCGGCGGCTTGATTGTCGTGCCTGCATTGCTTTATATTTTGCCATCGGTCGGTATTAGCTCTACTCAGCTACCTCATATTGCGATTGCCACTTCGCTAGCCGCCATTATTCTTACCTCTATTTCATCGGCACGTGCCCACCATAAGCGCGGTAATGTGCCTTGGGAATTGTTCAAATCAATGTTACCGGGCCTGATTATAGGCGCGCTGGCTTCAGGTTTTATTGCTGAGCGTATTCCTGCTGATGCTTTACAGAAAGGTTTTGCCATCTTTGTGATTTTAATGACAATTCAAATGGCTTATCCCGTAAAAGCCGAATCAAATCGCCAATTACCTAATTCAGTCGTGCTTTTTGTTGTATCGGCTTTGATTGCGGTTTTGGCCGGTTTGACAGGAATAGGTGGCGGTATACTGATAGTGCCATTTTTGACTTTTTATGGTTTACAGATGCGTCAAGCCGTGGGTTTTCTGCTGCGATGGGCTTTTTAATCTCTCTTTCTGGCAGTTTCGGCTATATTATTGCAGGCATGAATGCCCCTGAATTGCCTTACGGTACCTTAGGCTATATCTATTTACCTGCGTTATTTGGCTTAATCATAACCTCAATTTTAATGGCTCCGGTTGGTGTGAAGGCTGCAAGCACTTGGCCCACCCCAGTCCTTAAAAAAATATTTGCACTTTTACTCCTTTGTGTCGGTCTCAAATTAATTCTGAGCTGATTTTTAGTTTTTAGCCCTCAATTTGAGGCTGTTGATGGATAAGTTATGGCATTGAATTTTCCCAATATCGATCCTGTGATCGTGAAGTTTGGTCCCTTTGATATTTTTGGACAAACCTTTGAACCTGCGCTGCGTTGGTATGGATTTACTTACTTAGTGGGTTTTGTGGCGGCGATGTGGTTACTCAATCGCCAGGCTGATCGTTCCAATGGTTTATGGACGAGAGAGCAGGTTTCCGATTTACTATTTTATGGCTTCCTAGGGGTGATATTAGGCGGTCGTATTGGCTATGTGCTCTTCTATCATTTTGATTATTTTCTCGCTAGTCCAATGTATTTATTTAAAATTTCAGAAGGTGGCATGTCCTTTCACGGTGGTTTGATTGGGGTGATTACCGCCATGATTTATATCACTTGGAAGCAAAAGCGTACCTTCTTTGCCGTGGCGGATATGGTGGCGCCCGTGGTGCCTATTGGTCTTGGGGCCGGCCGTATTGGTAACTTTATTAATGGTGAGCTATGGGGCCGCGTGACTGTGTGCCTTGGGCTATGGTGTTCCCAAGCGGTGGGCCGGAACCACGCCATCCCTCACAGCTCTATCAATTTGCTCTTGAAGGTGTTGCATTATTCTTGCTCCTTTATTGGTTCAGTAAACGTACTAAGAAAGTCGGCGCAGTATCGGGTATGTTCTTACTTGGCTACGGTATTTTCCGCGTGATTGTCGAAACGGTACGGCAACCTGATGCACAGTTAGGCCTCTATTGGGGCTTTATGACAATGGGGCAGATCCTCTCAGTGCCGATGATCCTCTTCGGTTTATATTTAATTCTTCGTCCAGAGGGTAAGCAGTAATGCAGCAGTATTTAGACTTGATGAAACACATTTTAGCCGAAGGTGTGGATAAATCAGACCGCACAGGTACAGGCACTCGCTCGGTGTTTGGCTATCAAATGCGTTTCGATTTGAGTAAGGGTTTTCCTTTAGTCACAACGAAAAAGTGCCATATGCGTTCGATTATCCATGAGCTATTGTGGTTCCTGAAAGGGGAGACCAATATTGCTTATCTGCGTGACAATAAGGTCAGTATTTGGGACGAATGGGCCGATGAAAACGGCGATTTAGGCCCTGTTTACGGTGCACAGTGGCGCAGTTGGCCGACCCAAGGTGGTGAGGCTATCGATCAAATTTCGCAGGTCATTGCGCAAATTAAATCGCAACCCGACTCGCGCCGTTTGATTGTCTCTGCATGGAACGTGGGCGAACTGGATAAAATGGCACTGGCGCCATGCCATGCGTTTTTCCAGTTTTATGTCGCCGACGGCAAATTATCCTGCCAGTTGTACCAACGCAGTTGTGATGTATTTTTAGGTTTACCATTCAATATCGCCAGCTATGCGTTGCTGACGATGATGGTTGCGCAACAATGTGATTTAGCCTTAGGTGACTTTGTTTGGACGGGTGGCGATACACATTTATATTCCAACCATATGGAGCAAACTGCGTTGCAGTTGACCCGTGAGCCAAGACCTTTACCCACCATGACAATTTTGCGTAAACCTGCCTCTATTTTCGATTATCAATTCGAAGACTTCGAACTGACCCACTACGATCCACATCCTCATATCAAAGCGCCTGTTGCTGTTTAATGGTGAATTAATCGACCAACACCTCGGAATAGCCGAGGTGTTTTGTCGAAACTAACGATTATACTTGTTCATTTTCTTCGTCTACACTCAATCTATTATGATTTTTGGGAGTGCAAGATGGAAAAAGCGATTAGAAATTTTTTAAGCCAAGAGTCTGCAGGCGGCATCCTTTTATTGATTGCCGTTGCCTTTGCCATGTTGATGGCCAATTCTCCTCTCGCGGGACTCTATCAAGGTTTTCTCGGTACTGAAGTTCAGGTGCGTGTCGGTGCACTCGATCTGCATAAGCCATTGTTGCTGTGGATTAACGACGGTCTAATGGCGCTGTTTTTCTTGCTGATTGGTTTAGAAGTTAAGCGCGAGCTACTCGAAGGCGCATTATCGAGTGTGGCACAGGCTTCTCTGCCAACTTTTGCTGCCATTGGTGGCATGTTAGTACCTGCGGGAATTTATCTTTTATTTAACTATGGTGATCCTATCACTCAAGCGGGTTGGGCAATTCCTGCAGCGACGGATATTGCTTTTGCTTTGGGGATCATGGCGTTGCTAGGTAGCCGCGTACCCGTTGCTTTAAAGGTCTTTCTGCTGGCATTAGCCATTATCGATGATTTAGGCGTTATTGTGATTATCGCCCTCTTCTACAGTACCGATTTATCAACCATTAGTTTAATCATTGCCAGTATTGCGATTGTTGGTTTAGTTGCTTTAAACCGTAAAGGGGTGACCTCATTAGCACCCTATGGTGTATTAGGGCTTATCCTGTGGGTTGCAGTGCTCAAGTCAGGTGTTCATGCCACATTAGCGGGTGTCATTATTGCCTTCTGTATTCCTCTTCGGGCAAAAGATGGAAGTTCGCCTTCTGAGCATTTAGAGCATAGTTTACACCCATGGAGCACCTTCCTAATTCTGCCTGTATTTGCCTTTGCTAATGCTGGGGTCGCTTTAGGAAACATGAGCTTAGATACGCTTATTTCCCCTGTGCCAGTGGGGATTGCGTTGGGATTAATGTTAGGTAAACCGATAGGGGTGATGCTGTTTAGCTTTGTTGCTGTCAAGCTTAAGTTGGCACAGTTGCCTGATGGTATCGGTTGGAAACAGATCGCACCCGTGGCGGCGATGTGCGGGATTGGTTTTACCATGTCGATGTTTATTGCTTCGTTGGCATTTGAGCAGGCAGACCCTATGTTCGGCGATTTAGCACGCCTTGGCACCTTGATTGGCTCAATTCTCGCAGCCTTGATCGGGTATTTCTGGTTATCAAAAGTGTTACCAAAAAAAGGAGTATAACTATGATAAATATGAAATTAGTGGGAGTTGCTGCATTGTTAGCATTATCTTCAAGTGCCATGGCTTCGCAAATTGATGCCTGCAACAAAGATGTCGCATCACAAACCTGCCAAAGCTATCTTGAGGGGATAGTTGATGGGGCATTAATGTTTAAACCTGAGGCATTAGGCGCGAGGCTTGAAACCAATGGTTACGAGTCTAGAGCATTAAAATACCGTGGCGGTAAACGTTTCCAAGAAGCAAACCGTACTTATTGTGCTAGTCGAATTCCTGATCGTGACAGTTTAGTCTCTGGGGTGACTGAAGCTGTTAGCACTGGTACTGCCGCAGATTTAGAGCAACTTCAAGGAATCGTTGTTAACTTATTGGATTGCCAGCGTTTAAAATAGCGATATTGACTCATTATTTGTTAAGCTGGGTCATTGCTACCCGATATGCCACAGCATAGATGCTGTGGCATCCCTAATAGGAAGCTCATTGGCGATGCTCCATCTCAATTACAACCATCTTTACTATTTTTGGATGATTAAGAAAAAGGGCTCTGTGGCAAAAGCTGCAGAAGCCCTTTATTTAGCTCCACAAACGATTACTGGGCAAATCCGCGCCTTAGAAGACAGGCTAAACGGTAGCTTATTTAAACGTGTCGGCAGAAATCTAGAAGCGACAGAGCTCGGAGAGCTCGTCTTTCGTTATGCCGATAGAATGTTTTCTCTCAGTTATGAGATGCTCGATTTACTTAACTATCAAAAAGATGACGCTATTCTATTTGAGGTTGGGATTGCCGATGCTTTATCGAAAGCCTTATCGAGTAGAGTGTTGCTCTCGGTTGTTCCTAATGATGGCTCTATGCACCTTGCCTGTTATGAGGCGACCCATGAAAGCTTAATGTCTCGCTTACGCGAGCATAAACTCGATATGATCCTTTCAGACTGTGCGGGCGAGTCACTTAAATATCCCGAAATTCTATCGAAAAAACTGGGGGAGTGTGGTGTGAGTTTCTTTTCTGCTGAAGCTTACAGTGCGGATTTCCCTGCCTGTTTAGAGCAAGGGCCGCTATTGATCCCCGGTCGTAGAACTTCGCTCGGTCAGCAACTATATCGTTGGTTTGATGAGCAAAATCTTAAGGTGAGTATTTTAGGTGAGTTTGATGATGCGGCCATGATGAAGGCTTTTGGTTACCTTAAGCGCGGTATCTTTGTCATGCCGTCGATTTATCCCCAAGAAGTGATTTCCCATGGCATGCATTTACTCGGTGAAACCTTAGATGTGAAAGAAGAGTATCATGTGATGTTTGCCGAACGGATGATCCAGCATCCTGCGGTTAAACGCCTCCTAGAAACGGATTTTAGTGATTTATTTGCCGGATTAGATACTCAAGTTAAGCAGTATTAAACTTGTGTTTCAACAACGCTTGCATCGACACTCCATGGACTGAACTGGTAGACTAAGGCGAATTTTGTTTTGGGAGAGATTAACTTGGAGTTAATGAACATTGCACGGGTCCGTTGGGCATGTCGCCGCGGAATGCTCGAATTAGACGTTTTGTTCCAGCCCTTCGTTGAGAATGTTTATCAGGATTTGTCTGATGAAGATAAAGCCCTGTTTATTCGTTTGCTCGAGTGTGAAGATCCTGAATTATTTGCATGGTTTATGGGTCATGAAGTTTGCCCTGATCCTGAGCTTGCCCGCATGATAGTGCAAGTCCGTGGCCGAGCTGCGCCATAGTTTTAGTGTAAAAGCCTCCTTTGACCAACGTCTCTCGTTGGTCGTATTTGTTTGTGTCTGTAGCACTTCTTTACTTCTCTGGCCAGAAACGGATACCGCAGTACTACATGGACTGAGGGCTATATTCGCCGTCTTAATATTGGGATTCTTGTGCTCTCAGTTATGGCAACTGAGGAAATGGCATTACCGTTTTGAGCTTAATGGTCAAGGAGAAGGCTGGCTATCAACGGGAGAGGCGTTTCACGTATTGCAAAGAACTTGGGTAACGCCGTTTATCTGCTTGGTTTACTATCAATCTGCCGATAGGTTGCATCTCTTACCTCTATGGGCGGATATGTTTAGTGATACAGATTATCGCCACTTGTGCCGGCTATTACTTAAAGTTAAAACTCAGGCGGTGAGCCAACACGAACTACTTTAATCTAAATCTGAATCTGAACTATGAGTGATGCGACTTTCACACCGTCTAAATAACAAACGGGCTAAATCCTTATTAAGATTTAGCCCGTTAAAAGCGTTTAAGTTAAGCTATCCGCTTATTTTTCAGGTTGCAAAATGGTCGGTAGCGGAGAAGCTGACTTTTCAGGATGGTCAATATTATAGTGCAGTCCTCGACTTTCTTTACGTTCCATCGCGCAGCGAATAATGAGTTCCGCCACTTGCACTAAGTTACGCAGTTCAAGCAGGTTATTACTGACTCTGAAGTTGCTGTAATACTCTTGGATTTCCTGCTGCAACATCAAGCAGCGGCGCAGTGCGCGCTCTAAGCGTTTATCTGAGCGTACGATACCCACATAGTCCCACATAAACAGGCGCAGTTCGTGCCAGTTGTGGGCGATAACGACTTCTTCATCAGAATTAGAAACTTTACTTTCATCCCATGCGGGAATTGGGCCTGGTAAGGGGATTTTATGCAGTTGACTCTCAATATCTTGGGAGGCTGCCCGCGCAAATACCAAGCACTCAAGCAGCGAGTTACTTGCCAAGCGGTTGGCGCCATGCAAGCCTGTATAAGCGACTTCACCAATGGCATAGAGACCATTGAGATCGGTTTGACCATGTAAGTCTGTCATCACCCCACCACAGGTATAGTGGGCTGCGGGGACGACCGGAATAGCGTCCTTTGTAATATCAATACCGAGTTCTAAGCAGCGACTGTAAATCGTCGGGAAATGCTTCATTACAAAGTCAGCATCTTTATGGCTGATATCCAGATACACACAATCGGCACCGAGACGTTTCATCTCATAGTCAATGGCGCGGGCAACGATGTCACGGGGAGCTAACTCTGCACGTTCATCAAAGTCTGGCATAAAGCGGCTGCCATCAGGGCGACGCAAATATGCACCTTCACCACGTAGAGCTTCGGTCAGTAAAAAGTTACGGGCATCAGCGTGGTATAAGCAGGTTGGATGAAATTGATTGAATTCCATGTTGGCAACGCGGCAACCTGCACGCCATGCCATCGCAATACCATCACCACTAGCCACATCGGGATTTGAAGTATACTGATAAACCTTAGAACTACCGCCAGTGGCTAAAGCGACAAACTTAGCCTTGATGGTTTCAACTTGCTCGGCATTTCGGTTCCACACATAGGCACCTAACACGCGATTACCGGGGCGATTTAATTTGCGGGTGGTAATAAGGTCGATGGCGTTATAGCGTTCTAAAACTTGAATATTTGGATGGGCTAGGGCGCGTTCTTGCAGTGTTGTCTGCACCTCTTTGCCCGTTGCATCCGCAGCATGTAGAATGCGTCTATGGCTATGGCCGCCTTCGCGGGTAAGATGATAAGGGGCATCTTTAGCATTGTTCCCCGTGGCTTCTTCTTTATCGAAAGCCACGCCACATTCGATTAGCCATTGCATTGCACTCTTGGCGTTTTCGGCGGTAAAAGTCACCACCTCTTTATCGCACAAACCAGCACCAGCGACTAATGTATCGGCTACATGGGATTCGATAGTATCACTTTCATCGAAGACGGAGGCGATACCGCCCTGCGCGTAGTATGTCGACCCTTCCGAGAGAGGGCCTTTTGAAAGCAGAATTACGTTTGCTTTTTCAGCAAGATGCAAAGCTAGTGTCAGACCTGCGGCACCGCTACCTATGACTAATATGTCAGATTGGTGTTCAACTACTTGTTTCATCGGGTATCATGCTATGACTGAGAGTACCATCTATGGTAAACCAACTGACGAATTATGGGTACTTTCCTTTTAACCTTACTTTTTTTGTATAATTCTTAGAACTTTTTCAAAGCACGCGAGTCTACATAAGTGAATATGATTCGAGCGACTGAGAAATCAGCATTTTAGATTTGGGAGAAGTCGGCTCGGATGAGTGGACAAATAAGTGATCAACAATTAGTTGAGCGCGTACAACGGGGAGATAAAAACGCTTTTAACCTGTTAGTGCTTAAATATCAGAGTAAAGTGATTAGCTTGATTTCACGCTACGTGCGTAACCAAGCCGACGTTGCTGATGTAGCACAGGAAGCGTTTATTAAAGCTTATCGAGCTTTGCCAAACTTTCGTGGTGAAAGTGCGTTTTATACCTGGTTGTACCGCATAGCCGTTAATACGGCTAAGAATTACCTCGTATCACAGGGGCGCAGAGCGCCTGCAAATGATGTCGATGCCGAGGATGCCGAATATTATGAAGGTAGTGATGCGCTAAAGGAGTTTGCCTCCCCAGAGCGACTAATGTTATCGGATGAAATCAAGAAAGTGGTTTTCGAAACATTAGAAACATTGCCTGAAGAATTACGTATGGCGATTTCATTGCGTGAACTCGATGGGATGAGTTACGAAGATATCGCCATCATCATGGATTGCCCTGTTGGAACGGTAAGATCGCGAATCTTCCGTGCCCGTGAGGCAATCGATAAAAAGCTTCAGCCTTTGCTGGAAGCCTAAATTCTTATTTTAAGAAACCCTTAAATTTAGACAGGTGAACAATGGATAAATTAGGTCAAGAATGGGTATCAGCCGCTGTCGATGGAGAGACAGATGTGCAGACGATGGCAGAACTTGCTGCCGATACGCATTCACATAATAAATGGCGTAACTATCATTTGATAGGTGATGCTATGCGGGGTGAATTACCCCAGACTATGGCGTTAGACCTTAGTGCAAGTATTGCTGCTGCAATTGAGCTTGAGCCTGCCATTGTCTCGCCCCAAGCCAAGGCTCCGATAGCCATTACTGAACAAGTAACAACGGATAAAAACCGCGTAGTGCCACTATTTAAGCAGTTTGGTCAGTATGCGATTGCCGCTACTGTGGCCATGTTTGCCATCGTCGGCGTACAGAACTTTAACCAAACAGCTGATGATGCCGCGTCGCCATCACCTGTGCTTGTTACTCGTCCTCTGATGGGTAGTGCGTCGCCAGTGAGCTTACAGACGGGGCCTGTGCAACAAAATCAGAGCTACACTAATGACCAAATGAACGAGCAACGTCGCCGAATTAATACGTATATACAAGATCATATGTTACAACAACGATTGAATACGGGGGCCGTTGTAGAAGACAATAGCGAGGTTATTCCCGTTCCTGTCAATCAGTAGTAAGGAGTTAGCTTGCGTCTAATCCTGTTGGCTTTGTTAGCCTTGGTATTTCCTGCGGTGGCGCAGGAAGATATGCCTGCCAAAGTCTGGCTTGAGAAAATGAGCCAGGCTTTAAAAGAGAAAGAATTTAAAGCATCGATTATACAACTTCAGGCCGACCATATTCGGCCTTTGGTTTATCTTCACGGTAAGGTGAATAATCAAGAAGTTGCCTTTCTTGAGTACCTCAACGGTCCTCCCAAAAATGCGGTAAGAGTGGGAAATCGAGTCACCTTTATCGAACATGATCAACCCGCGTACAGTATCATCTCTAATCATATTCAGGGCGTGTGGCCTGCGGCTTTCTCATCAAAAATGAGCGATTTAGAAGTGGGTTATCAATTTGTATTAGGTGGCCGCACTCGCATTGCTGGGCGCCCAGGACAAATGATCCGCTTGTTGCCTAATGATGAATACCGATATGGTTTCCAAATCTGGTTAGATATGGACACCTATTTGCCACTCAGATATGACATGTTGACTCAAGATAAGCAATTGCTTGAACAACTAATGGTGATTGAATTAATTGAATTTAGCGAGCCACCATCGATTCTACAGGAAGCCTACAAGCAAGAATGGCCTGCTGTGATCGATCAGGCTGAACGTCAAGATGGACAAAATTGGCAGTTTTCTTGGCTCCCCGCTGGATTTAGCGTAGTAGTGCGTGATCATCACCGTTTGATTGGTAGCCACGAGGCGGTTGAATATATTGCCTTGACTGATGGCTTAGCCAATATTTCTATTTATGTTGCTCGCGCTGGAGCAACGCCATTGCCTGAAGAGTTAATTACGCGTAATGGCTTATCTTTAGTGTCAGAAAAAGTCGGTAATGCTGAAGTGGTGGCTGTGGGTAAAGTGCCAACTGAGACCTTAGCCCGTATCGCGAAAAGTTTGATGTTAAAATAGAGCGGTTCATCATGATGGAAGAAGTGGCGCGGGTTGTCGCCTGTGATAATCAAGGTTGGCTCACCGTTGAGGTCGAGCTTAAAAGCACCTGCAAGAGTTGCAGTAGCAGTGAGTCCTGCGGGACGTCTGCTGTTGCACAGGCTTTTTCTGCAAAGACACAGCAATTCTCTATTCAGAGTGAACGTGCCTGTGAGGTTGGTGAACTGCTAAAGCTGGGGCTACCTGAGAGTGTCATCTTGAAAGCGGCTGCCTTGGTTTATTTGACGCCACTCTTCGGCTTATTTGCGGGTGGATTATTAGGGCAGTTTTTTGCTAGTTTGTTAGTAATCAATTCGGATCTCTGTGCGATAGGCTTTGCTGCTTTAGGCGCGTTAGCTGCTTGGTTCTTTGGAAAACGTAAGGCAAAACAGCTTGAAGTAGATTCGCAACCTGTGATTTTAGCTTATTTAGGCACAGGGATCAGTTTAGATAAATTATCTGTTTGATTTCATGTTGTTATTGATTTCAATTAGACAATAAACTTTTGCTGAGGGCGGCATTTTTCGACATAAAGACAACTATGAGTGAATCTGATTGGTATTGAATCCGCAATCAGGTACAATTTCCCACCTTTGAACCGTATCCATTTTTCAGTATTAGTCATAGCAGCATAATGAAACACATTAGAAACTTCTCAATTATTGCCCATATCGACCATGGTAAATCGACGCTGTCAGATCGTCTTATTCAGGTTTGTGGCGGTTTAAGCGACCGTGAAATGGATGCACAAGTTCTTGATTCTATGGATTTAGAACGTGAGCGCGGTATTACCATTAAGGCGCAGAGCGTTACGTTGGAATATACAGCCAAAAATGGCGAAACCTACCAACTCAACTTTATTGACACCCCTGGTCACGTCGACTTTTCCTATGAAGTATCTCGTTCATTAGCCGCCTGTGAGGGTGCGCTGCTTGTGGTGGATGCAGGCCAAGGCGTTGAAGCTCAAACGCTGGCAAACTGTTACACCGCGCTGGATATGAATCTGGACGTGGTACCTATCCTGAACAAAATCGACTTACCTCAAGCTGATCCTGAGCGTGTTGCCGCCGAGATTGAAGACATCGTCGGTATTGATGCGATGAACGCGGTGCGTTGTTCTGCAAAAACCGGTGTGGGTATTGATGATGTATTAGAGGTTATCGTCGAGCAAATTCCACCGCCAGAAGGCAATCCAGATGCGCCGTTGCAAGCCCTCATTATTGACTCGTGGTTTGACAGCTACTTAGGCGTTGTTTCTTTAGTGCGTATTAAACATGGCGTGCTCAAGAAGGGTGATAAGTTCAAGGTGATGTCTACAGGGCAAAACCATACCGCAGATCGTGTCGGTATTTTCACGCCAAAACAAACCGATAAAACTGAGCTAAAAACTGGTGAAGTTGGTTTCGTTATCGCAGGTATTAAAGAAATTCACGGTGCGCCAGTGGGTGATACCTTAACACTGGCTAAAAATGGTGCCGATAAGCCATTACCCGGCTTTAAAAAAGTGAAGCCTCAGGTTTATGCTGGTGTGTTCCCGATTTCTACCGATGAATATGAAAACTTCCGTGATGCACTGAACAAACTCAGCCTGAACGATGCCTCATTGTTCTTTGAGCCTGAAAGTTCATCTGCGTTAGGCTTTGGTTTCCGTATTGGCTATTTAGGCCTGCTCCACATGGAAATCATTCAAGAACGTTTAGAGCGCGAATACGATCTTGACCTCATCACGACCGCACCTACGGTAGTCTATGAAGTGCTGATGACCAGTGGTGAGACTATCTATGTTGATAATCCAGCAGATTTGCCTGCAATTAACAACATCGAAGAGATGCGTGAACCGATTGTTGAAGCCAATATTCTGGTACCAAAAGAATACTTAGGTAACGTAATTACGCTGTGTATCGAAAAACGCGGTACTCAAGTGAATATGGTTTACCACGGTAATCAAGTGGCCGTGACTTACCATCTGCCAATGGCGGAAGTGGTGATGGACTTCTTTGACCGCTTAAAATCAACTAGCCGTGGTTATGCGTCATTAGAGTACAACTTTATCCGCTTCGATCCGGCGGACATGGTGCGCTTAGATATTCTGATCAACGGCGACCGCGTGGATGCGCTGGCGATGATTATTCACCGTTCGAATATTCGTCACCGTGGTTTGGCGTTGGTTGAGAAGATGAAAGAGCTTATTCCGCGGCAGATGTTTGATATCGCGATTCAAGCCGCGGTCGGTAGCCAGATTATTGCCCGTTCTACCGTAAAAGCGTTACGCAAAGACGTAACAGCTAAGTGTTATGGTGGTGACGTTTCCCGTAAGAAGAAACTCTTAAATAAACAAAAAGAGGGTAAGAAACGGATGAAACAAGTTGGTAACGTTGAGGTGCCACAAGAGGCGTTCTTAGCGGTACTTAAGCTAAACGAGTAACACTCGAGATAACACAATTTAGCTATTATTGCGCCGCAGTTTGCGGCGCTTTACTTAGCTTATCGTATGTTTTGTGGTGTTTTTTTATAAATGCGGTAAGTTAACTAAAGTTCGCGAGTCGAAATACAATAGTCGCTGAGTTTAGATCTTTACATTTCAAGGCAGGAGTTCAATACGTAATGGCAGCCTATTTTTCCATTATTTTAGTGCTAGTCACTCTGATTTCAGGGTTGATCTGGTTAGTCGATGTGCTGGTATTTGCGCCTAAACGCCGTGAAAGCTTAGCCTTGGCCAAGGCTTCTCAGGCCAATTTAACTGAGGAAGCCGAATACAATATTATCCGTGAACCCACTGTGGTTGAGACTGCGCACTCTATCTTCCCGGTGATTGCCTTTGTGCTGATCCTGCGCTCGTTTATTTATGAGCCATTTCAAATTCCATCGGGTTCAATGATGCCAACGCTGTTAGTGGGCGATTTTATTCTGGTTGAAAAGTTTAGTTATGGCCTAAAAGATCCCGTATGGCGCACTAAACTGATTGAAACGGGCGAGCCCAAACGTGGTGATGTGATCGTCTTTAAGTACCCAGAGAATCCTCAGGTTGATTACATTAAGCGTGTTGTAGGTTTACCGGGCGATAGGATTATCTACCGCAATAAACAGTTGATGATCCAAAAGGCCTGTGGCGCGGAGCAAACCAATTGCCCTGAGCCAGAACTGGTGGCGCGTACCGAAATCAGCCGTGGTGATTACAGCCAAGATGGTGTGCCTTTACTGCGTTATAAAGAGCAACTCGGTGAAGTGGCACACGATATTTTAATTAATCCAAGCCGTCCTGATATGTTGGGTTATTTCAAGCGTGATGGCAATTTACCCGCGGGTGAATTTCTTGTTCCCGAAGGCCATTACTTTGCGATGGGTGATAACCGCGATAACAGTACCGACAGCCGTTTCTGGGGCTTTGTCCCTGAAGAAAATCTTGTCGGCAAAGCGGTGGCTATCTGGATCAGTTTTGAGTTTGACCGTTCAAAAGCCGATTTCCTGCCAACCTGGGTACCAAGCGGTGTGCGCTTTGAACGTGTAGGTGGAATTCACTAGTATGGAACCGATTAAAAATTTGCCACGTTTGTGTCGTACATTGGGCTATGAGTTTAAGAATATTGACCTTCTAACCCAAGCGTTGACCCATAGAAGCGCGGCAAATAAGCACAATGAGCGTTTAGAGTTTTTAGGTGATTCGATTTTATCGATAGTCATTTCGGATGCCTTATATCATCAGTTTCCTAAGGCGACTGAAGGTGATTTAAGCCGGATGCGCGCCACTTTAGTGCGTGGCGATACGCTGACCTTGATTGCTCAAGCCTTTAAACTTGGGGATTATTTATTCCTCGGTCCTGGCGAATTAAAGAGTGGCGGTTTTCGACGCGAGTCGATTCTGGCCGATGCGGTTGAGGCGATTATTGGTGCGATTTACTTAGATTCGGACCTCGAAGTGTGCCGTGAGCTGTTGCTTAAATGGTATGCCGAGCGTTTATCTGAGATTCAACCAGGTGTGAATCAAAAAGACGCTAAAACCTTACTGCAAGAATATTTACAAGGGTTAAAGAAGCCGCTACCCGATTACCAAGTAATCAACATAGAAGGCGATGCCCACGATCAAACATTCACCGTTGAATGTCGTATAGATGACTTGAGTGAAAGCGTGATTGGCGTTGCGAGCTCACGCCGCAAAGCCGAGCAGATTGCCGCGGCTCAAGTATTGGAGTTACTTAAGAAATGACCAAAAAAACAGACTTGCCAGCTGTCGATGCCGCTAACGCGAGCAATGAGCCGAGCTTAGATGAATTACTGGCAAGGATGAATGCAGCGAGCGCAGCAGCGCCGTCTGTTCACTATGATGTGACCTACTGTGGCATGGTGGCCATTATTGGCCGTCCTAACGTGGGTAAATCGACCCTGCTGAACCGTTTGCTTGGGCAAAAGATCAGTATTACCTCGAAAAAACCGCAAACGACGCGTCATCGCATCATGGGGATCCATACCGATGGTCCACGTCAAATCGTGTTTATCGACACACCGGGTCTGCATATTGAAGAGCAGCGTGCGATTAACCGTTTGATGAATCGCGCGGCGGCGAGCTCGCTTGCCGATGTGTCTATGGTGATTTTTGTGGTCGATGGCATGACATGGACCGCCGATGATGAGATGGTGTTAAGCAAACTTCGCCGTGGCGGTGAAGAGCGTAAAACCGTTTTAGCCATCAACAAAGTCGATAATATCAAAGACAAAGAAGCCCTTTTCCCTTATTTGGAAGAAGTGGCCAAGAAGTATCCCTTCGATGAGATCCTGCCGATTTCTGCCAGTAAGGGCACTAACGTTAAGCGCATTTTAGATATGGCGGCAGAGTCTCTGCCCGAGAATCCATTCTTCTTCCCCGAAGATTATGTGACCGACCGTTCGCAGCGTTTTATGGCCTCTGAAATTGTCCGCGAAAAACTGATGCGCTTTTTAGGTGATGAATTGCCCTACGATGCGACGGTTGAAATCGAGCAGTTTAAGATGATGGAAAATGGGGTTTACCAAATTAACGCCCTGATCCTCGTCGAGCGAGAAGGCCAAAAGCGGATGGTGATTGGTAGCAAAGGCGAACGCATCCGTACCATCGCTACACAAGCGCGCCTCGATATGGAAACCTTGTTTGATAACAAAGTGTTCCTCGAAGTCTGGGTGAAGGTTAAATCCGGTTGGGCCGATGATGAACGCGCCCTGCGAAGCTTAGGTTACGGTGACGATTAATAGTTACTGATGATAGGCCTAGCCTGACCATGAACGAGCGCGCAGATTGATGAAACGGGGTTATGTTTTGCATCATCGCCCCTATCGGGAGTCTAGCGCGCTGGTCAATCTCCTGGTCGACGGGATTGGGCGTGTCGATGCCGTTGCGCGTGTCGGGAGCGGTAAACGCTCCATCAAAAGTATCCTTCAACCTTTTCAACCGCTGATTTTTGAATTTAGCGGTAAATCAGAACTCAAAAACATCAGCCAAATTGAAGCGGCCGCGCCAGCCGTGCCTTTATCGGGTTATAGCCTGTATGCCGGCATGTATATCAATGAGTTGCTGATGCGTACTCTGTCGGTTCACCATAATGCCGAGGCGTTATTTCTCATCTACCACCAAGCCTTGGTAGGACTTGCGGCGCAGTTTTGTGAATCGAAGCTGCGATACCTTGAGCTAGCGCTTTTGCGGGAACTTGGGGCCATGCCATCCCTTATTCGCGATACCCAAGGTGAACCGCTGATCCCTGAACATTACTATCAACTCGTGCCAGAACTGGGTTTTCAATTTGTGTTGAACAGCAGGGCAAAGCATACCTATCAAGGGGCGATGTTAACCGCGCTTAACGATAATCAATTGTTGCAAGAGCAGTTTTTAGAGGCTAAACGGTTGATGCGGTCCATGCTGCAACCCCTGCTCGGAAACAAGCCGCTGGTGAGTCGGCAGTTGTTTATTCAAGCGACAGCCTCTAACAGAGATGGGAATAATTAGCCCTAGCTCCTGTTTTTTACTGTCTGTCCCAGTACAATAGGGCGCAAATTAGCGTTAATTCTAGCCTTACAAACATAAAGGAGTTCCCGATGAGCCGTATCTTATTGGGTGTTAATATCGACCATATTGCGACCCTGCGTCAGGCCCGTGGCACCAGTTATCCTGATCCTGTCCATGCGGCGGCGGTTGCCGAGCATGCGGGAGCCGACGGTATCACGATTCATTTACGGGAAGACAGACGTCATATTATCGACCGCGATGTGTATCTGCTGGCAAAAACCTTAAAGACGCGGATGAACTTTGAGTGTGCCGTGACTGAAGAAATGCTCAACATCGCCTGCGAAGTTAAACCGACCTACGTTTGCTTAGTCCCTGAAAAACGCCAAGAAGTGACGACTGAAGGTGGTTTAGATGTGGCTGGTCAACTCGATAAAATCACTGCCGCGGTAAGCCGTTTAGCCGCCAATGGTATTCAAGTGTCACTGTTTATCGATGCCGATAAGACGCAAATCGATGCCGCTGTCGCCTCTGGCGCGCCACTTATCGAAATCCATACCGGTTGCTATGCCGATGCCAAAACGGCTGAGGATGAGGCCAAAGAGCTTGCGCGTATCAGCGAAATGGCAAAATACGCCCACGGCAAAGGGTTGGTGGTGAATGCGGGCCACGGGCTGCATTATCACAATGTTAAGCCGATTGCGGCAATCCCTGAGCTGTATGAGCTCAACATCGGCCATGCCATTGTCGCGCGTGCGGCCATTGATGGCTTAGCGACAGCGGTTAAAGATATGAAAGCGCTGATGTTAGAAGGTCGTCGAGGCGAATAATGGCAATCGTTGGGCTTGGCACTGACATAGTTGAAATCGAGCGTATCACGGCTCATGTGGCACGTTCCGGCGATAAGCTGGCTAAACGCGTACTGACAGAGGCTGAGTTCGATATCTATCAACAGCATAGCCAACCGAGCCGCTATTTAGCTAAACGCTTTGCCGCCAAAGAAGCCGCCGCTAAAGCTTTGGGGACGGGGATTGGTCGTGGCGTATCTTTTCAGCATATCCACATTGGCAATACGACTGATGGTGCGCCGACAATTGATTTTACTGAAGGTGCGCTGCAACGTTTAGCTTTGCTCAATGGTGTGATTGGGCACATTTCAATCGCAGATGAAAAATCCTATGCCATTGCGACAGTGATCCTCGAGTCTCGCTAGTCTCTTACCTTGTACGAAAAAGGGAGCTTTAAGCTTAATGCCGTTCACTTAAGAGTGAACGGCATTTTTC
>NZ_AKZL01000022.1:0-60180 GCF_000282755.1 Shewanella sp. POL2 | reverse complement strand
AAGCCGCATTTCCAACGGGTACAGGGCTGCGCGTTCCTTCGGGGGCGAGTGCCAGTTTGTATTCGGACTGGGTGGCAAACAGTTGCACCGCAGAATCCACTAAGTTATTGTTTTTACGTCTATCAACTGGGCTACCACCAATCGGTCGGAAGAACCAACCCCAAGGTGGAATAAATAATTGATGCTTACCAAGGAAGTGGATGCGCGTAGCCAATGCACCGCGGGCGAGTACTCCAATAATAAAGTCCCAGTTACTGGTGTGTGGTGCGACAATGACAATGTATTTGGCTTGATTGGGGAGTTCCCCTTGGATTTGCCAGCCTGAAATTTTGAGTAGCCAGCGGCATAAATGTGTAAACATAGTGTGGTGCCCAGAGTTGAAAAATGAATAATATCATTAGCTTTTTTTAATTATAAATCGACTTAGACAAGATAGTCTGGGCCGAAATACTGATAATACAGTCTAACCTGATTGTGAGGGAGCGGTACTATGTTGCGACAAGGATTGATAAGAAAACCCATTTTGCAGTCTCTCGCGGCGCTTTTGCTGCTATTTGTTGGGCAGGTAAGTGCGGTGCCAACTGATGAGATTACCCAAATGTTAAAAGGTCAGGAAGATGCGTGGAATCGCGGTGATCTTGATGCTTACATGCAGGGTTATTGGCAGAGTGAGCAGCTTAGATTTGTCTCAAACGGTAAGTTTCGTTACGGCTGGGAAGAAACGCTTGCAGCCTATAAGAAAAATTATCCCGATAAAGAGGCACTAGGAGAGCTGAAGTTCACCATCAAAGAAATCAAAATGCTCAGCAACTACGCCGCAATGGTGGTGGGTCGCTGGGATTTAAAGCGGCAAAAGGATAGCCCGACAGGCGTATTTACCTTGCTGGTGGAAAAAATTGATGACCGTTGGGTGATCACTATGGATCACAGCTCTGACTGATATACTAAAAATCGGCTAAGCAGTCGGGCTGTTGCGGTAATTGGGACGGTAGGGTGAAGTGAAAATCCTGTTGTCCCAAACGTCGTCCCTTGCCATCGTATCTCACCTCAGTGAACTGAACTTCCCCTTGGGCATTTTGTAGCAAAATGCTGGTGGAACGAGTGCCATAGTCTGGGTGGCAAATATAAATCGCCGCGAGTCGGCGTTCCCACTCTAGCCCGACGCCAGTGTCGGGTAGCTCGTGATCCTGTGGCCGAGAATCATCCTGCATCAACTGTATAAGTGACTCTAGCTCAAGCGGTCCCGATTGTTGAATAAGAGCCTCGAGCGAGCGCTGGCCTTTAGCCATTTTCGGCCAAATATCATCGAGCGCGCCATTGCTAATCGCGTGGAATCCTGTGGTTAATTTTACTGTTTCCCGTTTAAGACTGTTAAAGCAGTAGAGATGAGTCCCTTGGCCAAACACGAGATTGAAGGGTTGATAATTTTCAGCGTGTTCCACAAGCCAGTTAGGGCAGATCAGCGAGCCCGAACTTAATGCCAGAATGACAAGTTCGCCACGGCTACGCATCGGCTCTTGGGATTTTTGAGCCACCCTGAGGTTAGTAACTCCGGCAATTTGTCCCTGCTTATTCACCCCAAACCAAGTGCCGCCCGCCTGTAAATCTTTGCCCGCGAGCATATTCTGCTCAGGCGGCCAAAACTGTGCAGGTGCAGTAGGCCTGTGGTGAAACTCATCCCGATTCGCACAAATAATCAGTGGATACTGGGGATGAGTATTAAGGGCGACGAAAAGTATGCACATAACAGGCTAAGTTTATCCAAAGATGGGGTTAACTTAGCCTGTCTGTCGGCAAATGAACAGTGTTAGTGCTGGTGCTTATCGCTATGGGGATGGCTGTGGCCGCTAGTCTGACCGTGTGAATGAGAGTGGCCATGCCCGTGCACATGTGATGTTTCGGCTGTTTTAGCATGCGCGTGCGCATGATCATGGCTGTGTTTATGGCCGTGGGCCACAGGTTTTAACATCATTAAGCGGCGCAAGAATTTACGAGGCCCGAGGCGCAGTAAGCTGGCTGCAAATAAGGCTGATAAGATCAGCAGTGCCGTGAGGTTAATGGCTTCTGGTAGAGTGAACAACGAGAACCACATGGGCAACTTAAGGGCAGCAACGAGGGCTATGGCAATAATTGCCAGCAAAATCCCCCGTTGCGACCAACCCATAAGCTTAAGTTGAGCGATATTCAACACCGGAGCGGCAATCAAAGGCAATACGATGGCCAGCGGACTCCAGCCGCTATAGGCTAAGGCGATTGACAATACGGCCGCACCTAAATTGCAGAAGCGCATCGGTAAAAATACCAGCAATAGCACGGTAATCTGTAATATAGGGTTACTTAACGGTACCGAAGGGTGACCAATCAAGTTAACTAATACCAAGCTGAGGAGCACCCAAGGTGCGCTGCGATCAACCAAATGGGCGAAACCAAAACGCAGGGTTTGGCTTGGTAATTTAGTATGGGGATCGGTAATATCGACCCGCGCATAGGCTAAATAGGCACTCATGATCAAGACGACTAAGAGTTGAAACAGCGCTAACCAAGGGCCAAGCAATAGCGCCGTCAGTACTAGGGCTTCTGGGCCTGCTAAACGTTGGAACCAACGACGGGCGAGGCTATTGTCCTGTGGTGTTAAACCAAGCTGGAATCTTAGTGCTGCTACGGCGTAACTGAGTAATAGCACTGGCGCTATGGTCATTAGCCATGTTGTTAGCTGCTCTGTACTGTGGTCGTGATGGGCATGTTCGTGGCCGCCAGAATCCATCAATAACAGCATCATTAATAAACCAATACCGAGCAAACTGCCGATACCCGCCTGATATTCATACTGGCCTTGTTTATCTGTTTCCTGTTGACCATGTGGCTGATGTAACACCACATGCAGAATCGAGCCTGTCACAAAAGCTTGTAAATAAACGGTTTTATCTATGCTCATGTGTGATAAAAGCTGTTCGCTAGCAAAATAGCCAATACTCGTGAATAGCATAATGGCGGCAAAAATAACCAGCGTCCAACGAGCTCCAAGATGAGGTTTTAGTATCCACCAAATAGCAAAACCGACAGGGAGACGATGGAGTATAACGCCCAAGGCTAACAAAATAGAGTTGCCCTCATTTTGGGCTAATACCATAGCGCTCCCATCTGTGATGGTGTGCAGCAATAAGCCACTAATGCCAAGAAAAAGGGCAAAATTATGCGTAATTTCTGAGTAGCGGTGGAATAAGCGTTCACTGGCTGTGGGTCCCCACAGGCCGAGTACTACAAAGACGATGGCCAGCAGGCCGCCATGCTCGAGAAGTTCAGGCAGAATATGGATCAGCACTAATCCGCCTAAGGAGACGAAAATAAAGCCATCAAGTCCCTTCTGCAATCCGCTGCCTGATGCAAAGTAGCGGTAAAACAGTGGCCCGATTAAGAGTGCGAGACAACTAGCAAGAAGATAGAGCATGTATTCCACGAAAATTGGCTGAAAAAACGCTGTAGTATACCAGTTGTAATTTAAATGAGCAGTGACTTACAGGCAATTTACTCAAGCGAGATGTTGTGCTGTGGCTTGTAGTAAAAATGAATCAACGACTCAATGGCTTATGGATGATAGGTAAAAAGCCGCTAGAGGATCATGAAACGGCACTCATAATCCATCTTAAGGAATTTTCTAGATAATTTTTCACATCTGTAACGCGAAAAAGTTATACAATATGTGCTCATGTTGGCTTAGACGTTGATAAAGTTAAATGGATATATTTTCTGCTGCGGTAATGTTGTTTCTCATCATGGACCCCCTCGGTAATTTACCGATATTCGCGTCGATTTTACGGCATATTGATCCTAAAAAACGTCGTAGGGTTTTGATTCGTGAACTCATTTTTGCATTAGTGATCATGTTGGCCTTCTTGTATGCCGGCGAAGCCATCTTAAGTTTCTTAAATCTGCGATCTGAATCGGTCAGTATTGCCGGTGGGATTATTTTGTTTCTGATCGCGATTCGGATGATTTTCCCCCAGCCGGGTGGTGTGGTTGGCCTTGCAGCAGGGGAGGAGCCATTTATCGTGCCGATGGCGATACCATTAATGGCGGGACCATCTATTCTTGCCGCGCTCATTTTACTAGCGCATACCGATAGCTCACGTATGGGGGATTGGACTATTGCTCTCGTATCAGCTTGGGGCGCGAGTGCGGTTATCTTAATGTTTTATAAGCTCTTTACCCGTATGTTGGGTGAAAAAGGGTTAACGGCTGTTGAACGTTTGATGGGGATGGTGCTGGTAATGATATCGGTACAAATGTTCCTCGATGGAGTATCAAACTATATGAAAACTGCTGGGTAAGCGTATTGCATCAAGTTATCAAAAACCGCATTACATCGTTAATGCGGTTTTTTTATGGCAAAAAATCGCTGTTGAGGATGCTTGCTGAACCAACGCTGACAAAAGTATAAAAACCATCACCTTCCAATCTGTATCAAGTTGTTACACTCTTGGTGTCCTGATATGTTTTCACATCCCATTGAAGTTGGCTTTCCGATGAGGGAAGACAACCAATAAACAAACTTGCCATAGAGCAAATAGGCACTAGCCTTAAAAAATAGCTTGGCTATAACAGCGCAGATTGTGACGGAAGGAAGACGGTAATGCGAAGTACAAAGAGTATCACAGCGTTTGGATTGATGTTGGCCTTGCTGAGTGGCGCGAGTATTGCTGCGCCCAATCACACGCCAGCGGATGCAGGAGTCATTAATAAAGAGCGGATCCTCTATTGGCTGATTAAGCGGGGTGAAGTCTCAGAGGATGCCAGCGATAGCGTTAAGCAAGCGGCCGTTGAAGCCTTTATTGCTCGCGCAAGTTTCGCACAGCCTAAAGAGCCTAGAATGGTGATTGAGGCTGAGCATGAACGCCTGCAAAAAGCCAAAACATCAGCGGTGATGCGTGCACCCGCACAGCGTGTTTTAGCGGATGCAGATGTGACTAAAACGGTTAAGGTATTAACCGTGCTGATTGATTTTCCAGATTTAAAATATAATAACAATGGCTTAACAGCGAGTGATACCGACATGTATTACTCGAGTTATCCTGCTTCTCACTACAAGAATTTACTCTTCTCTACGGCTGGTTTTAGTGGCCCGCAGGGGCAAACTTTAGATTCGGCCTATCAGTATTACCAAGCCGTTTCGGGCAAAACCTTCTTCTTTAGTGGTGACGTTAAAGGTTGGTATACCGCTAGCCAAAATGCTGATTACTATGGCGCTAATGATGCTGACACTGGCAACGATGTTAATGTGACTGAACTGGTTAAAGAAGCAGTATCGCTAGCCGTAGCGAATATGTCAGCTGCAGAGCTTGCAACCTATGATATTGAAGACCCATATGATTTAAATGATAACGGTAACTTAAATGAAGCCGATGGCATTATTGATCATGTGATGATTTTCCACTCCAGCATTGGGGAAGAAACTGGTGGTGGTAAGTTAGGAGCAAACGCTATTTGGTCGCACCGTTATTACGTGGATCAAGGTACTCAAGGTTACACTTTACCGGGCTCGAGCAAAAAACTCTTTGGTTACACTATCCAACCGATCGATGCCGCGACTGGGGTCTGTACCCATGAATTTGGTCATGATCTTGGGCTGCCCGATGAGTACGACACTACAGACAACGCTAACAAAGATGGTTCACCTGTTGGTTATTGGTCCTTAATGTCGGGAGGCAGTTGGACAGGGGCTATTCCTGGTGCGCAGCCGAGTGGTTTTAGCCCCTACGCACGTTCGTATTTACAGACAAAATATAAAGGTAAGTGGCTTAACGAGCGTGAGATTACTTTAGACAGTATTCCTAAATCGGGTATGGAAATTACGCTTAATCAGGCGATAAACCAAGATGCCGTGAATCAAATATCGATACCGCTTCCTGCGGCACAAATTGTCTTTAAAGCACCTTATCAAGGGAGTTACCAGTACTACTCTGGTCAAGGTAACATGCTGACAAACAGTATGAGCTTTACCACAACCTTGCCTAGCACCAGCGAAAAACTCACACTCTCTTTGCAGGCGAGTTGGGCAATTGAGACTGACTATGACTATATGCAAGTTAAGGTTAATGGTACGGCGATTGCGGGTAATTACACTAAGTCGATCAACGCAATTAACAATGCCCGACATATTATCACTGGTAAGTCATCAGACATCTCTACCGCAGTGGGCAGCGATGCTTGGGTTGCCTTGGAATATGATTTGTCAGCCTATGCAGGTAAGAGTGTCACCATTGAATTTACCTATGTGACCGATGAGGCGGCAATTGAGTCGGGGATTACTATCGACAATATCAGCATTAAACAGGGCGTAACTGAGCGGTATGCCGATAATGCTGAGGTGGCTGGTAAAGCGGCTCTTGTGGGTTACAGCCGCATTACCAGTACTCGCCCTGGCGCCGCATCCCGTTACCTTATTCAATTACGTAGCCATAATGGTGTCGATGCGGGCTTAAAGAGTAAAGGGTTTGATCCTGGTGTACTGCTATGGCTAGAGAATGCCAGTTACAGCGATAACAATGTATCGGATCATCCCGGCCGTAGCTTGATAGGTGTGATTGATGCTGACCAGAATATGATTGGCACTCTTTCTACCGATGAACAAATCCGTGATGCGGCTTTTAGCATGGTAAAACAAACAGCTTACTCTGGGGACAATAACCTCGATGCGGTCAGTCTTTTTGATGATAGTTTGGATTACAGCGCACCACTACAACCTCAGTCTGGCATGCAACTGCAACAACTTGGGTTGACGATGCAAGTGGTCTCTCAGGCCAGCGATAACCGCACCGCGGTAATTCGTTTAGCCAATGCGAATGCCGATCCAGCGTTAGCTCCGTTAACTGCGGCAATAAATCTGAGCCAAAATGCCTTAACCGCCACCGTGGCCGCAGTGGTTGATGGTGGCGAGGGTGCTTACACCTATGCTTGGGATTTTGGCGTTGCCGGAGCGACGAGTAATTCATCATCGGCGAGTTATACCTACGCGAGCGCTGGAACTTATACGCTGACCTTAACGGTAACCGATGCAAAAGGCGCAATTGCCACCGCGACGAAAACGGTGGTGATGAGCTTGCCCTTAACTGCTGGCTTTAGCGTCATTGCCAACCAGCTAACGGTGAAGTTTAGCAATACCTCGGCAGGTGGCGTTGGTAGCCTAAGTTATACATGGAACTTTGGCGATGGCACCTCAAGCACTTCGGCATCGCCTTCCCACACTTATGCTCAGACGGGTACTTACACAGTGACACTGACGGTGAAAGATACACAAAATGCCACTGCCAGCAGCAGTTCAAGTGTTACCGTATCTGAGCCAACGACGCCAGGCGAAACCCCAAGTAGTGGCGGTGGTGGCAGTCTAGGTTGGCTAAGCCTGATGTTGCTCGGTGGTTTTGCATGGTGCCGCCAGCGCCAATAAGAAGGGATTGTTCTAACGAAAAATGCCTCTGATATAGAGGCATTTTTGTTTTAGCTTAAGAGTGCTAGGGTTGTAGCCTCGCCATCGCTTGTACAGCGGCCGGAAGGAACATTTCACTGACAAACATTTCCTCTTCGTCATGGTGAAAATATCGGCGTCGACCCCAAAGTTCATGCTCGACGTTTTGCGCTAAACTTTGGGCGAGCAGGGCAAGGCGGCTATCGGTGTCAAATTGGGCGATTTCAATGCGACCAGGAATGAAGCTATCTTGGCTAAATAATAATTCGCCGAGTGGGCGTGTACCTAGGCCTAAAAAATCGGCTTGGCGTGTCGATAACAAAGACTGAGGGATCAAGGTTCTGGCAAATACCCAAGGTACAGAATCGAGGCAGAGTAACACTTCGCGCACCCAAACGGTGTTTTGCTTAGGATATTCCCCTTCGAGCGGGGCACATTGGCCTTCACCAAGGATTTTTACTTCAAACTTATCGCAGCAGGTTTTGAGTTTTTGCGTCAGGCTTCCTGGCGCCAGTAACCATTCCTTAAGGGGAGAAGCGGGAAGATTTTTGGCATTATCGGCACAAAACCATTGAATAGATTCGCCATAGGGAAAGCTTAAGCTGGTCACATTCATTAAATACTCGTTACAATATAAGCAAACGTCGGCAGTCTACCAGATAGATTGGGAAGTTTCTTCCATTGACCATTATTGTTTTTAGGGAGCTGTAAACCGCGATGAAAAAATTATTATCAGCCTGCCTGATTTTGCTTAGTGCTGTGTTTAGCGCATATGCAGCCGACGAGAAAGCTCCACCCCCTACTGGGGATTTCGCCTATTACGGGTTTGAGCCCGAAATTGTGACTAACTATATTTCAAACCGCAAAAAGCTCGGGTTTGTAAAGATCAGTGTTGAGCTGATGGTAAAGAGTCCCGATGATTTAGTGATCGTTGAGCGCCATGATCCACTGTTGCGTGCCGCCATTATTGAGGTGCTGGGTAACCAAGCCGAAGAAAAAATTAAGTCTCTTACTGGCCGTGAAGAAATCCGCCGTGAATGCTTTGATATGGTCAATAATCTGCTGACCAAGGAAGCGGGTAAACCAATAGTAGTCAATCTACTGTTTACCTCTTATCTTTACGATTAATCCAGCCAATAGGCTAAGGGCCGATCTTTGGATTGGCCCGCTCTTGTTGAACCATCATTATGTCAAAGCCCATCGTTAAAATTGCCGCTAAGCCTGCGATGTCACCCACAGGAAAACGCAGCAAACCAAGCACGCCTAAGCCACCTGTGGCAAAATCAGCAAAATCAGCAAAATCAGCAAAACCAAATATTGCCCCCGCTAAAGCGATGAGCAAGCCAAAACAGGGCGTTGAGAGAAAGACCTTACACCCGCGTAATTTGCATGCTCACGGCTATGACTTTTCGGCGTTGATGACGAGTTACCCTAAGCTAAAAACCTTTGTTCGGCCAACGCCATACGGCGCCTTATCTATCGATTTTGCCGATCCCTTGGCGGTGAAAACCCTCAATGCGGCCCTTTTGAAACATCATTATGGGCTGGCGTTTTGGGATATTCCTAAGGGCGCGCTGTGCCCACCAATCCCCGGACGAGTTGATTATCTGCACTACTTGGCTGATCTGTTGTTCGAAGGCGCCCCCGTCCAGCGTGCTGGACAAGTTAGCGTTTTAGATATCGGCACTGGGGCGAATGGCGTTTATGCCATCCTAGGGCATCAAGTGTATGGCTGGCAGTTTGTCGCCTCGGATATCAATGCCGAGTCGCTAGCCAATGTGCAGCGGATTATCGACAATAACCCGAGTTTGCAGGGGCACTTATCCTTAAGGCAGCAGCAGGATGAAAAGTCGGTCTTTAAGGGGATCATTCAGGCATCTGACCGCTTCGAGTTAACTCTGTGCAATCCTCCCTTTCATGGCTCGTTAAAAGAAGCTAGCGAAGGCTCGCTGCGCAAGGTGCGTAATCTGCAACTTAATCGCGGTGAACAGCCTAAAGCGACCAGCGCGACCTTAAACTTTGGTGGTCAAGCGGCGGAGTTATGGTGCCAAGGCGGAGAGAGGCAATTTTTAGCCACAATGATCCGCGAGAGCCAAGCGTTTGCCGAGCAGTGTCTGTGGTTTACCAGTTTAGTGTCAAAGCAGGAAAATCTTAAACCTTGCTATCAAGCATTGGCAAAGTTGGGTGTTGATACCGTTAAAACCATTGAGATGCAGCAGGGTAATAAGGTGACTCGGGTGCTCGCATGGAGTTTCCATTCGCAGGCTAAACGTTTGCAGTGGCGAAATCAGATCGTCAGCGGGACATAAAACAACAGGCGCCGAGTGCGCCTGCTTTTTTACTCAGCCTCAATTACTGGGCTTTTCCTGTGGATGGTCGCGGCGAAATAGCGCCCACTCTTCAATCTGTTCACCGTTTGGCAAGGTACACATACCGTGTTCCCCCTCTGCGGTTCTTTGGATTTCCGATATGCCACCGAGGGAGGCGCAATACTTTGATGCCGGGTTGGCGATTTGTGCTTTCGCTTCCGTTTTTGTTTCAGCCTGAGCGTTTGTTGCTGGCTCGGTTTTCTCGCCGCAGCCGATTAAGCTGGTGCCGATGATGAGGCCGATTAACAGTGGTGAGGTTAGTTTCATGCTGTTTTCCTTGTCATTGAGTGACTTATTTTCGTCCTAAAATCCGCAAAATACGCAGAAATAGATTGATGATATCCATATACAAAGCGGCGGCGCTATCGACGGCGTTATCGACGGTTTTCGGGATTTGGTTCGCGCGGCCCCAATCGTAGCCAATATAGCCACAAAAGATCAGCACAACTATCCAATCTAAAATGCCGTGATGGGTATTAAAGATAAATATTTCAATTAGTTCGACCACTATCACCAATAGTAATGCGATGGTGAGTACCCCAGATATTTTTTGGAAAAAAGCTGGAAACAGGGTGCCCAAACACATCATGGCAATCGTGACTAGGCCAGTTATTCTAATCGCTTCGGTAACTAATACGGGATCGTACTGACTGACAACCATATTAATAATCAGGCCAAAGGGCACGACTACAAAGTTATAGCCAATAAAGCTGACGAGGGGATTAGTTGAAGATTGGAACAGATAAATCCCCAAGAAGCAGGAGGCAAAGTAACCGATAAAGAACACCCACGGATTCACGCTGGCAATCGCCTCGGGGTCGATATAACTGACCATCATATAGTTCACGGCAAAACCCCAGACGAGGGTTAAGCCAATCACTAAGTTATAGACACCCGCGCCTATAATGGGGTCATCGGTTGTGCGGCGGTCAAATACGCTATTTTCAGTATCCATTTGATTTGTCATTCCTTAATTGTAAAAAGCGTGCTGAATATTAAAGGTTAATGTGCTACTCACCACATATCTTGCAGTGAGGGTGCTTGGGTAATTTCATCTCGCGAAATTCCATGGTCATGGCATCGATCATCAGCATTCGTCCTGCCAGTGTTTTGCCCATACCCGTGATGACTTTGATTGCTTCAACCGCCTGCAAGCAGCCGACCGTACCGACGACGGGCGCAAGAATACCGGATTCGACACAGCTGAGTTGCTGCTCGCCAAAAAGTGAACTAAAGCAATGATAACAAGGCGTTTGCGCTTGATAGTCAAATACGGTGACCATGCCTTCCATGCGGATGGCGGCGGCAGAAATCAGTGGGATCTTGTGCTTAAAACAGCTTTTATTTAATTGTTCACGTACGCTGACATTATCAGTGCAATCGACCACGATACTGTGGTTGGCGACTAAGGCATCGATCTCATGGTCATCCAATACCGCATTGATGGTATTGATTTTAACGTGAGGATTGAGCTGATTAAGGCGCTGCTTGGCCGACTCGACTTTAGGTTGGCCAATAGTGGCATCCTGATGCAGCACTTGGCGCTGTAGGTTAGAGAGCTCAACCGTATCGAAATCGACTAAGGTCATCTCGCCAATACCCGCAACGGTCAAATATTGCCCCGCCGCGCAGCCTAAACCGCCGGCGCCAATCATCAACACTTTGGCGAGTTTTAAGCGTTCTTGGCCATCGATATCCATCGCCTTGATCGAGATTTGGCGGCTGTAGCGGGTGAGTTCGCTATCGCTAAGGATGTCTACTTGTTGATTCATAAAAAGACCTTAGCAAAGCACGCTGTTAAAGGGTTCAACCGTGACTTTTGTGCCCGCTGGCGAGTCACCTTGGAACTGTTCTAACAACACAAAGCAGTTAGCCAGACTCATCGAGGTCAACATACCCGACCCTTGACTGCCTGTAATGGCGACTTCCAGCTCGCCCTGTGCATTGCGGGATAAAATACCGCGCTGATACTCAACGCGGCCGGGCTGTTTACGCACTGGTGTCGTCAGGGTAGCCGATAACATCAGTGGCGCTTTTGGGGTTAAGCCCTGCATCTTGTTTAGAATTGGCCACACCAGCTTATAGAATGTCACCATAGAGGACACAGGATTACCCGGTAAACCACAGAATACTGCTTTGCCTATGCGTCCCATGGCGAAGGGTTTACCTGGTTTGATGGCGAGTTTCCAGAAGGTGATTTTGCCTTCTTCATCAAGGATCTGCTTAGTAAAATCTGCCTCACCGACGGATACGCCGCCCGAGGTTAATACCATATCCGCTTGGCTCGCAGCATGGCGAAATGCATGACGAATCGCCTCTGGATCGTCAGCGACAACCCCTAAATCCAGCCATTCCACATTGGCACGGCTGAGTAACCCTTGGATTGAATAGCGATTGGAGTCGTAAATTTGCCCTGGCGCTAAGTCGCTGCCCACGGGGCGCAGCTCATCCCCTGTGGAGAAAAACGCGACCTTGAGTTGGCGGTAAACCCGCACCTGACTCACGCCAATGGTGGCTAATACGCCGAGTTCGGCGGCTTTAATTTCGATGCCCGCTTTAAGCACTTTAGAGCCTTGCAACAGCTCTTCACCGCGGCAACGCACATTGGCGCCCTTAGCCTTAGGGTGATTGATTTGGATTTGATTGCCCTGTGCTTGGGTCTCTTCCTGCATTTGCACTGTGTCATAACCCGCAGGCACTGGCGCGCCCGTCATAATGCGCACGCAGGAGTTGGGGATAATTTCACCCTCAAAGCCATGGCCTGCGAAGGAACTACCAATCAGGGTTAATGTGGTGTGCTCGGTTTGACTGTTTAAATCGGCAAAGCGAAAAGCGTAGCCATCCATTGATGAGTTATCAAAGGGGGGTAAATCGATACACGAGGCCAAGTCCTCTGCTAACACACGGCCAAGCGCGTGGGGAAGTGTAACGACTTCGGTGTCTGACACTGGGCTAACCTGCTCAAGCAGAAGGGGAATGGCTTGATCTGGATGCATTAAGCTAGGTTGCGAACAAGGATCGGCTTTCACGGACATCGGGTCTTCCTTATGGGCAAAGGGTTGGAGCAAATATGGGAGCTATTATGCCACGCTGCGCTTGCTTGGCTATGATCTGCATAGGAGTTTATGTGATTTGTTAGGTAGTTTTCCTTAAGTGTTGCCTAAGGTTTACTCTTTTTATACTTGAGTTTGCAGTAACGTTCGTGCGGTACTAAACGCGATTCTATGAACAAATGAAAATCATTTTTATCAATGAATCATTAACTTAGCTAAGTCAACAAAGGTAAATTTTGTTGCTTTTGCTGCCGCCCTTCATGACAATGTGAGCCGATGATTTAAGTGCGAATGCCCAAGAGGATTAACTATGCTGTCTGCAACCATGATCGAAAAGTTGAATGAACAAATTAATATGGAGTTTTTCTCCTCTAATTTATACCTGCAAATGAGTGCATGGTGTGAAGATCAAGGCTTTGAAGGCGCAGCAAAATTTATGCGCGAACATGCAGATGAAGAAATGGGCCATATGCGCCGTTTGTTCACCTATGTGAGTGAAACCGGTGGTTTACCTCTATTGGGCGCCATTGCAGCACCTCAGTCACAGTTCGATTCTCTGCTGGCGTTATTCGAGCTGACCTATGAGCATGAACAGTTAATTACTCGTCAGATTAACGCGTTAGCCCACACTGCATTTTCGAATCAAGATTATTCAACCTTCAATTTTCTGCAATGGTATGTGGCTGAACAGCATGAAGAAGAAAAGCTGTTTAAGTCGATTGTCGATAAGATCCGTTTAGTGGGTGAAGATGGCAAAGCGCTGTTCTTTATTGATAAAGATCTTGCCAAATTAGCCTCAAAGGGCGGCGAAAGTATTATGAATGCTCAAAGCCAACCGCAGGCTTAAGCGCAACATCTTTGCCCATAAAAAAGCAGCCTAGGCTGTTTTTTATGGGCAAAAATCAGGGTTTGGGTCAATCTATTAAGCATTTACGCACTTTTCGCGCGGTTCTTGCTGCTGTAATAATGCCGGTAGTGTTTGGCTTAGCAGCGGCGTAATGGCTGCAAATGGCAGGGGCTTAGAGATCAAATAGCCTTGGGCGTAGTGACAACCTAAATCACGCAGTAGATTCCATTGGGCTTCGGTTTCAATCCCTTCGGCCACGAGTTCCATTTCAAGGCTTTGTCCCATCATCACGATGGCTTTCACTAAATTAGTATTTGAGCTATTGCTCAGAGCATTTTCCACAAAGCTGCGATCGATTTTTATCACAGAGATAGGGAATTTCTTCAAATAACTCAAGGATGAATAGCCAGTACCAAAATCGTCGATATAAATCTGCGAGCCTAAATGACGAATGGATTCTAGGGTGGTTAAGCAATGGCTAGCATCGCCCATCAGCATGCTTTCGGTGATCTCAATATGCACGTTTCTTGGGTTGATATGGTGGCGGTTAAAGCATTCTTGCAGCACTTGATCAAATCCTAAACCTCGAGCATTCACACATTGGCGGCTTGAAACATTGATAGCCACGTTAAGGTGTAAGCCAAGTTGTTGCCATTGTCTGAGGTCGTGCATCGCTTGGTTGAGCACCCATTCCCCCATAGGTTCGATAAGTCCTGTTTCTTCAGCGATGCCAATAAACTGGTCAGGAGGGATTAAGCCTAAATCAGGGTCTTGCCAGCGGATCAGCGCTTCAACACTGCATACTTTACCCGTTTTCATCTCCACAATCGGTTGATAGTGCAGCGTAAACTCATTCTGTGCCACGGCACGGCGTAGCCGCTGTTCAAGCTCCATACGGGCAAACATGGCTTGGTTCATTCCTGAGGTGAAGTATTTGAAGTTATTGCGGCCGGCGTCTTTTGCCTGATACATGGCCATTTCGGTGTTGCGGGTCAGCGAGCTGACATCTAGCCCATCTTCTGGGTAAACCCCAATCCCAAAGCTGGCAGAAATTTGAATTTCCCGTTCATTCAAGCTAAAAGGCGTCGACAGGGTTTCGATGATATGGCTTGCCATATGCTCGATCGCAAATTCATTGGTGACACGGGGAAGGATAAGCACAAATTCGTCCCCGCCGATGCGGGCGACAAAGTCGGTTTTACCAGCAATATTTTCCAGTCGCTTGGCCACATCTTGTAATAATAAGTCGCCTGTGGCGTGGCCTTGTACGTCATTAATATATTTAAATTGGTCTAAATCAATTAGCAGAATCGCCAGTTTACGGGAGTCATGTTGGGCGAGCTGGATTTCATGCTGCAGCCGCTCATTAAAGAGTTTGCGATTCGGTAGTCCGGTGAGCGTATCGAAATGTGCCTGATACCACAGATCCTGTTCATATTGCTTACGTTTACTGATATCCATAAACAAACCAATATGTTGGATTATTTCACCCCGTTCATTACGCACCACTGTAATCGCAAGATACTCGGGATACACTTGGCCATCTTTGCGCTTATTCCAGATTTCGCCTTCCCATTTGCCGTTTTTTTCTAATGCTTCCCACATGGTGGTGTAGAAATGGCTGGTATGGCGTTTTGAGCTTAAAATTGAAGGGCTTCGGCCTTTCACCTCTTCTAAGCTATAGCCTGTGATCTGGCTAAAGGCGGGGTTAACTAATTCGATATGGTTATCGGCATCCGTCACCATAATGCCTTCGGCCGAATAGTTAAAGACCGCCGCGGCCCGATTAAGCGCTTGATTCGCTTTCTGGCGCTCGCTCAGCATACGGTTCATCGCCCGAGACATCCGCGCAAGTTCATCTGAGCCTGACACATCAATATGAATATTCAACTCAGGGTCGGCGGCCATTCGCTGCATATCATTAGCAATTTGGGTGATTTTATCCATAAAGCTACGAATAATTTTCCGCCCTAGCCACAGGGTGATGGTGGCGGTAAATAAGGCGGAGAGCAGATAAATACCTAATAAGGTTAGCGCATGCTGTTGTTGTTCATTACTCTGGCGAGCCATGGTACGCGTGATTTCATTACTGAGCGCGTTCAGCTTATTGATTCTATCTGTGGTTAATGTCCACCAGTGTTTGCTGCTCACTGGGTGGGGAGGCATTAATAATTTATCAATGGCGCTAGTGAGATCGGTATTGTTGATGTGAGCAAGGGCGGTGATTTCAGCGAGCGATAGTTTTTGATCTTTTAATTGTAAGATCTTGGACATGCAGAATTGATACTGGTTGATACTCTCTTCGATAATCTGTACCGCAGGCGCAAGTGAAGGCAGGTTGATTGTTTCGCGGTTGAGTTCTGCGATTTTTTGCTGAATCGTGGCTAAGGATTGATTGAACTTCTCAAGCGATATCAGGCTACCCGTTAATAAGTAATCTTGAAAACTATCGATTAACCCATCGTAACCCAGATGGGCGTTGATGCTTTGTACTAACGTGCTGATATGGATCTGTTGCTCAATTTGTTGACTGATTTTAAGTATTCGCAAGCTTTCCGGTGAGGCTTGTATCTGGCGGATGAGGGAATGTCTGTCAGATATTGAGGCATTGCTGGCATGGGAGATGGCTTGGCCATATTCATACATAATGGTATTGATGGCTTTGTAGTCATTAATGCTGAGGCTTTCTGACAACAACATACGATTGATGGCGCTGCGTTCTTTCACTGCCAACTCTTGCACCATCAGTAGATTCAGTAAATCTGCGTAGGCTCTTGATTGATTAATATCATTGGTGAGTAATTGCAGTTGTTGGATTAACTGCATTAATTCAGAATTAAATTGTTGATATAAATCGATAAATGCAGATGGGTGTTGATCGAGCGCTTCTTGGCGGCTCGATGCCAATTTATGACTTAGCAGCGTTAAACTCGTCAGTTTTTCCTGTAACTGGGTCGATGCTAGTTGGCCACTTAACGCAGTATTCAACGCAAGCAAAGCCGGACTTTTAAGCAGTGCTTCTAGTGCATCAGAGGTCAGTTGTTGCTGTTGCAATAGACGAGTTTCATCTTGAGGCGTAGTGGCTGGGAGTAATTGGGTACTTAATCCATATTCGTTATGAAGTTGATAGAGTAATTCATTGATTTTTGAAGTAGTTTGTATTGCCAAATGGTTTTGAGTGGCAAAGCGATACTCTTTCACAAGTACATACATTCGCGACAGCACAAAAATACTCATCATCAGCAAAGGTAGCAGCGAAAACAGAATCAGTTTCTGTTTCAAGCTGAGATGCTGTAGCGTGGATGGCATACAAACTTACTCCTCAATTGGCCAGATTTGAGACATAAAAAATCAAGGAATTTCCTTGATGGGGTGAAAGCGGAAGGTCAGGCACTGGGTGCGAATATTTAACATACAAGTCTGTCGCTCGCGACCCTTGGTTTATGGATATCTAATCTAGCTCACGAAATTCAGCTATTTATTATATACACCTAAGATTATATTTTTATTGATGAAATTTTCTCCTAGCAGATAAATTGTTTTGCTGTCTGTGATATCTAGCGTGATTTGATACTTAACCAAAGTGTTTTATCGAAGTTAAATAAAAAAGGACGCGGGCCTTCGCACGCGTCCTTTAAATTGCATCCTGTTTATGGGGCCAAATTTAGCCTACATTGGCTAATAACGACTTACGGTAAACCACGATATCTTCAATCGTCAGTACAGGCATTTTATGCGCTGCACCAAAGGCGATAATTTCCGGCAGACGCGCCATAGTGCCATCGGGATTGGTGACTTCACACAACACGCCTGCGGGCTTGAGTCCGGCCAGTTGCATTAAATCAATAGTGCCTTCGGTGTGGCCACGGCGAGTTAACACGCCGCCGGGTTGAGCGCGCAGCGGATACACATGGCCTGGGCGAGCTAAATCGCTTGGCTTAGCATTGTCGGCGATGGCGGTTTTAATGGTGGTGACACGGTCAGCGGCCGAAACTCCAGTGGTTACGCCCACTTTAGCCTCGATACTCACGGTAAACGCTGTGCCATATTGGCTCGAGTTGTTTTCGACCATAGGTGGTAGCTCAAGGGCTTTGACCTTTTCGTCCGGTAAACACAAACACACGATACCGCTGCATTCGCGAATGAGCATGGCCATTTGCGCATTGGTCAGTGACTCGGCGGCAAAAATTAAGTCGCCTTCGTTTTCCCGATCTTCGTCATCGACCACCAACACACCTTGGCCTTGGCGCAGGGCAGCAAGACCCGCTTCAACGCGTTCGATAGCAGTACCAAAAGGAGCAAGTAAAGACTGATTCATGGTTAATATCCTTCAAAAATACGACATGGGAATATCCAGAATCAGGGCGTGCAGAAATACAGCCATTACCCTAAAGGGGATTGTGCTGTAGCAATCGACCCGTTTTAAGCGCAGGCTTAAAAACGTGATTGCAAAATATGAGGCTAACAGCAGGGATACTTAGCTCAAGTTAATGCCAATTATCCAAGTGTTGTCTTACATTCTCTTCCATCCGGACTCAGTACTGTTGCTTGCGGCAAACAGTCCATTACCGTCGGCTCTGGAATAGTAGCGCTCGATAGGCATTAACCATGGCGAGACAAGCTAGGGCACCAGATCTGCTGACCCCGAATTGCGTTCGGGCGCTCGCGGGCTTTAGTGTGGGGAAATTTATTCACCTCACTATTTACCGCCGGTGGGGAGTTTCACCCCGCCCTGAGAATTGTTGATAGGCTTTGGCCTAAAAACGCGGTTATGTTGCGCCTAATTAATGGTGATAGCAATAACATCGCGCCTGAAATTGGGCAATGTTTGCGCAAGCGCACAATGCCTTGGGATCCTTAAGCAAGCGCAATCTTTAGGAAACTCGCAACTTGAGCTAGCTTGGGTATATCATATCCGGCACATTTACTTATTGGCTTGCCGTCGTGCCCCACGATGGTGTTTGAACGTCACAAGGACGTATACATGCGCACTCTGCTGCTTACTTTAGGTCTTGCTATGCTATTACCCGGTTGCTCCACTCCAAAAGGGCAAGTCTCTGCGCCCGTTGCGGAAAAAATTCCCCATGTGATGACCTTGCACGGCGTCACTCGCACCGATGACTACTATTGGATGCGCGACGATAAACGCCAAGATCCTAAGGTATTAGCGCACCTTAAGGCTGAGAATCGTTATACCCAAGCTTACTTTAAGCCGCTTAAGTCATTGCAAGACGGGTTGTTTAACGAGCTGACTGGGCGCTTAGTGGCCGATGAGTCGAGTGTGCCGTACCAATGGCACCAGCATAGCTATTACCGCCGCTACCAAGAGGGCAGCGAATATCCGCTGATCGCCCGCAAAGGCAGTGACGGGGTTGAGCAAATGATGCTCGATGTGAATGAACGCGCCAAGGGCCATGAGTTTTATGGTTTAGGTGGCGTTAGCGTCAGCCCAGATGAAACCATGTTGGCCTTCGGTGAAGATGTGTTAAGCCGCCGCGTATATAACATCTATTTTAAAGATATTGAGTCCGGCGCCATGATCACCGATGTGCTTGAAAACACAGAGGGACGCATCGTTTGGGGCAATGATAATCGCCATGTGTTTTATATCGCCAAAGATCTGCAAACCCTGCTGGGTTACCGCGTGTATCGCCACGAACTCGGCACACCACAATCGAGCGATGTGTTGGTGTATGAGGAGCAAGATGATGCTTATTACATCTCCCTCGGCAAGAGTTTAGATGAGTCGCAAATCGTGCTGTTCCACGAGAGCACCACAACCAGCGAAGTGTCAGTGCTGGATGCAAACGATCCTTTAAGCCTGTTCAAACCTGTGCTTGCGCGGGAAGAAGGCCATGAATACAGTGTCTCTAAGCTGGGTGACAGTTATTACATTCTCACCAACTGGCAGGCGACTAACTTCCGTTTGATGAAAGTGGCGATTAAGGATGCCGCCGATAAATCCAAATGGCAGGAAGTAGTTGCTCACAATCCCAATGCGCGGCTTGAAGATGAGCTGGTGCTGAAGGATTACCTGATCATTCAAACCCGTGAAAATGGCCTGACACGCATTAAAGTGATGCCATTCAATGGCCAAAAGCCCTTTGAGCTGAGTTTCGATGAACCCGCTTATGTGCTGGGTTTAGATGTTAATGCCCAGCAAGATAGTGATAAGTTACGGGTTTTCTACTCTAGCCTGACCACGCCCGAGGCGATTTATGAGTACCACTTAAGCAATCCCGATAGACGCGATCTGCTTAAGCAGGAACAAGTACTCGGCGGCTTCGATGCCAGTCAATACCGCGCCGAACGTTTATTTGTCACCGCCCGCGATGGCGCTAAGGTGCCAGTGTCCTTGGTGTATCGTAAGGATAAGTTCAAGAAAGACGGCACCAACCCTCTGTACCAATATGGTTATGGTTCCTATGGTTACACTGTTGAGCCTGACTTTTCTTCATCGGTGATCAGTCTGCTCGACCGTGGCTTTGTATATGCCATCGCCCATGTGCGCGGCAGCGAAATGTTAGGCCGCCCTTGGTACGATGCGGGCAAATTACTCAATAAAAAGAATACCTTTAATGACTTTATTGATGTCACTACGGCCTTAACCGAGCAAGGTTATGGTGATAAAAATAAAGTGGTGGCCTCTGGCGGCAGTGCTGGTGGGCTGCTAATGGGCGCGATTGCCAATATGGCGCCTGAAAAGTACTTTGCCATTGCGGCACACGTGCCCTTTGTGGATGTGGTCACGACCATGCTCGATGAGTCGATTCCGCTCACTACCAACGAGTACGATGAATGGGGTAATCCAAACGACAAAACCTATTTCGACTATATGCTCAGCTACTCGCCCTATGACAATGTTGCCGACCATGAGTATCCCCACCTATTGGTGACCACAGGTTTGCATGATTCACAGGTGCAGTATTTCGAGCCAGCGAAATGGGTAGCAAAACTGCGCGAAGTGCAAAATAAATGGTACAAACTGGACGATAAGGTGTTGTTATTCCATGTCGATATGGATGCTGGCCACGGTGGCAAGAGTGGTCGTTACCGCCAGTACCAAGACACGGCACAGGAATATGCCTTCTTCTTAAGTCTGCTCGGCATGACTAAGTAGGCGCCAACGGGTGACCGATTTAGTGATAGAAGCCGCTAATTCAACTCCCTCGGCTAGCCCCCAAAAAGGGGCTAGCCAAGCGCAAGCTGTTAACCAAGCTCCGCTTTCTAGCAAGCCAGAAGCGCTAGGTGCTGAGCAAGCTGTGACTTCGGAGCAAGGCGCAACATCAGAGATTGAACAAGCATCAACGTGGTATCTGTATCTTATCCGCTGCGCCAATGGCCACTTATACACCGGCATCACCACAGATGTCGCACGCCGATTTAATGAACATCAATCAAGCAGCCCCAAAGCAGCAAAGTACCTGCGCGGCAAAGGGCCATTAACCCTGATGTATCAAGAGCAAGTCGGCACCCGCAGTGATGCCCTAAAGCGTGAAATCGCGGTTAAAAAGTTAAGCCGCAGTCAAAAGCTGGCGTTGATTGAGTCTGTCGAACATAGTGCGATATGAAAGAGCAAAATCAGGTTTAATCATTGGTATGCAAATACAATGATTAAGCACTGTCATTCCAGTGACTCGCCGTGAATATGTCCCTATAGGCTCGACGACGGCATCCATGCCGTCAACGGTCACTTCCATGTCAGTGCTTAATCCCGTTAACCACTGAGTATCTTGTTAATCTGAACTATCCCAGTTCTGTCTTTAAGTTGCAGAATTTAACAGTTAGTTTCGATAAACTCGGTTATCTTAACCATTATGCGTTCTTAAGAATTGGAGGTTTTGTGGCGGATAAGAAAGACCAACATTTGGTTCCAGCTTGCTATCTAAGCTCCTTTGTCGCTGATATATCTGATGCTGCAAAGCATAATCCTAGGCTCGAAGCTGGTGTTTATGTCAATTCAAATACGCTGGACTCTGGTTGGAAGATGAGAGGAATAAATCATAAGACTTTCAAAAAGTCTTACTATTACAACCTACCAGAAGATAATCCAAATGAACCATATATCGAAAACTTTCTATCAGGTATTGAAAGGTTATATCGCAAGAATTTACAAAAAGTTATAAATCGCGAGTTGGACAACGAAGCTATGTCATTTCTATCGTATTTCACATCTATTCAGTACATAAGAGTGGATAAATTCATCACTTCTATGCAAAACTCATGGGATCAAATTGCTAAATGGTGTGATGAGGTATCAGGCGGTAATCAATACACGTCAACACTGGCAAACGTAGTTAAAAAACAAATTCCGACGATTGATTTAGGCGGTATTATTCATTCTAATGCATGCATCATCTATAACAATACTAGATTTCCATTTGTTACTTCAGATACACCTGTTGTTCGAAAAAATGTAAATGTGCCTGATCTAAAATGGGTTATCCCTCAAGCAAAGCTTGACCATTCCGTGTCAGATTCCCATGAAAGTTCTTTTTTCTTTTTCCCTTTAACGCCTTATATTGCTTATGTTTCATGCGATTTAATTCTAACTGGGTCGATATTAGAATTTAATGATGACGAATTAACTCATATTTTTTATCTAAATTATTACTCAATATCAAATGCGCACAAGCATGTTTACTCGTCTGTAAGAGAGCCAATCAAAGGCGAAGTGGAGCTTTCAAAATATCTAAAAAATAAACCAAATGGACAGCTCATCAAAATTTACACGGATCAACATAGATTGAGTATCAAAGGACTGGTTGTATCAAGCGATGGAAACAGTTTGTCATTTTTATGCGAGCCTAGTAATGAGCTATCAAAGCTTAAGTTAGGAGAAAAGGTTAGTCTTGCAGAGATTTATGACAGTGGTAGCAATATAATTGGTATGAGGCACTGTTCAGTCCAAAAGCTAGATGTAGATGGTGGTTTGGTTGTACTTGAGTCAGACTTTAAATTTTGCATTTAACAAATCATTTATTGCCAGTTTATCGAGACACCCATTGTTAAATTTGGCTATGTAAAGATTGAATAGCCCCATATCTAAACTATCAAAAGTCAAGACAGGCATTATTCGGCTATCAATGGTTCCACCAAATCAAGCATTGTTGCACCAGTGACCTTCTAAAACATGGATGTTTTAGTAGAGCCTACAAGGACGTATCCACGGCGAGTCACTGGTGTAACAGTGCGAAAGCCTGCGGCAGGCAATTAGGGAATACGATAGCTAGAAGTCATATCTCCGCCGATTAGTTCTTGAATTATGCAGAAACTAATTAAATAAAATCAATGCTGTATAACAATAACAAAACAGTTTTTCGAGATATATACTTCAATAAACCTAGTCAAAATAAAATCTAGGTCGTTAAAGTTTATTGGATGAAAAGATGACAAAAATTCAAATATTGCTCAATGATGCGGCCGAAGTTGTGATGCCTGCGCTGCATGATTTTGATGTTAAGTCTTTTAGCATAAAAAACGGTTTATCGAGACACCCACTGTTAAATTTTGCTATGTAAAGATTGAATAGGCACATATATAAGCCATTGGTTCGTGCCAAACTTGCTCAAAGAAGAGTTTATCGAGACACCCACTGTTAAATTTTCTTACAGGAATGATAGGGCTGGCAAAACTCTTGTGGGATTAACAGCCTGAATCGGAGGTTCAGAAGTTCATCTCCTCTGCGAAGTTGCAGAAGGGCGTTGAAGACTCTTTATTAAAAGGATAGAGCGTGACGCAGACAGGATGTCTGCGTAGCTTTCGGGGTACAGGATGTACCATCGGAAGCGTAAGCTATTTACGAATAAGCACGAAGCTAGTAACGAATGCATGTAACTTCGCTAGGGGCGTCTTGTCTGCTTGTGAAAACATTAGTAAGGAGGATAGGACGAGTAGTCCTCCTTGGTCGGGTGTGGGGTGAGGCCCCACGACTTTGACTTTGATTTTTTCAAAACAACAGTATATCGATACACCCACGACTAAATTTTGCGGCTGATGCTATAGCCGCTATGGCTTGTTACTTCATATACGGTATATTGTCAGTCCTGCTTACATGGAGGTTTTATGAAATATATTTGTTTGATTGTTTTGTTATTTTTGCCAACTTTAGCCCTTTCAAAGAAGTTTATCGAGACACCCATTGTTAAATTTTGCCCCACATTTATCGTTGTTACTTTAAATCATGTATTAGCTAAGGTTATGCCTTTTAGAAAGCAGCAAATAACTACGATTAATTATCCGTTCGGATAGCGAAAGTTGAATGTCTGGCTTATATATTTATGGAGGGAATAAGCCTGTATCAGGCGTCAGATAAATACATTTGAGCATAGTCATCATTGTCGGGGTTTACATGCGTAATCTAAAGATAAATCATCTTTTACTTGGAGCTTTTGCAATTCCCATGGTTGCGATTCTTGGGTTAGCCATGCTGGCGATAGGTAAAATGCAAGTCATTAATGAGCAATCCACCGTCATATCCAACGACTGGCTACCATCCGTGCGCGTTATAGAACGACTGAATGGCCAAACGGCAGATCTTAGGGTGTTAGAATCCCGTCATATTCTCTCGTTGGACGATGCTCAAATGCGAGATACTGAACGCGAATTGGATAAAATAAAAGCGAAAATTGACGAATCTATAAGCACCTATCAACAACTGATCAGCGAGAATGAAGAAAAAGTCATATTCAATGATTTTAATCGCTTATATAAGGAGTACCTAGGAATTCAGCAGAAGCTTCTCACTCTCTCAAGAGCAAACAAGAATGAAGACGCCAAACAACTGCTGTTAACCGAATCTCTCAATGCTTATAACGAATACTCGGATTTATTACTCCAATTATCTGATTTAAATAGCAAAGGAGCACAAGCTGCGAGCAGTTATGGTGATGAGATTTACGATGAATCGATAAAAATAATGCTATTTATCTTAGTCATTGTTTCGCTATTGGTATTAGCTACATCGATTATCATATCGAGATTTATTGTAACTTCGATTAAGACAGTTCAGGCCTTTATTTCTAAATTAGCAAATGGTGATCTTACAGATCGAATTAACGATATTGGTAATAACGAATTAGGTCTATTGGCAAAAGGCTGCAATGATACTGCTGATAAAATTTCTGAAATGACCGAGCAGTTGATTAACGTTGCCGATAATACAGCGACTTCTGCGGAAGTATTGGCCTCCACTATGAATCAGGTTGAAAATAACTCTAAGCAAATGCTGGTTCAGGTAGAACAGATCGCGACCGCACTCAATCAAATGTCCAGTACAGCCCTAGAAGTCAGTAAAAATGCAACTGAGGCTGAAACCAGCGCAAGGGAGGCAATGGATAATGTCACAGTGGGTAATAAATCCCTCGGTGAATCTGATGTCATTTCTGAAAAAATCGGCGCGGCCATTCGTGATTCAGGAGCCATAGTGAATCAACTAAAAGATTATTCGATAGAAATTGGCTCTGTTATTGACGTTATTACCAGTATTTCCGAACAAACTAATTTACTGGCATTAAATGCTGCAATTGAAGCAGCACGGGCCGGAGAAGCTGGACGCGGTTTTGCTGTCGTGGCAGATGAAGTACGCTCACTTGCCGCTAAAACACAACAATCGACTATTGATATTCAAGGGATCATTTCCAAGCTACAGTCTCAAGCAGGAAAAGCTGATCATTACATGAAAGCAAATACAAGTTTGTTAGATGAATCTCAAATGGTTTCGGAAAAGGTACGTAACGCTTTCCATGGTATTTCCACGTCGGTCAATACAATTTCCAATGTCAATACTGTCGTTGCAACGGCTTCTAGCGAACAATCAAGTGTGACTGAAGATATCTCCCAAAATATTTCCTCTACAGTTGAAATAGTCGACCAAAACGTAATGGGTATTGGCAGTGCCAGCAAGGCCTGCCAAGATGTGTTGGCTGAAGCTGGTAAACAAAAGCAACTACTTGCCTTTTTCAAAACAAAACGTCGATATTGAGTGAATAAGTCGACACTAAAAAAGTCATGACAGGCATTACTCGGTTATCAATGGTAGCACCCAATCCCGGAAAGTCTCAGACACAAAAAAAGATGCCACTACAAGGGGTTAGTGGCATAAAGTGCATAAGATTGTCCATGGAACGGTAACGCTAAAAAGGGTGGGTAGAAGACTGACATTTTGGTTGGGAACCGTTACAACATCAGTCTCTACGCCGGGAAGTTGGTTGAGCGGTAACGCTGTTGGTTTAACGGGTTTAGAGTTTGCTTACTGGGCCATCGATTTTATCGAAGTTCACATCCCCTGAACCTGCTGAGAGAATGGTTAACCCCTTAGTGTTCACCACATTGATATCGCCTGAGCCATCGTTGATGGTGACTGTGCTTTGCACATTAGCGACTTCAATTTCGCCAGAGCCGTCATCAATGGTGATGCTGCCTTTAATATCATTAACTTGGATACCACCAGAGCCGTCGACAATTGCAAGGTTGCCGTTGACTTGGCTGACTTCAATCGCGCCAGAACCATCGTCGATACTGACATTATTGCCGCCATGGATAACCAGTTCGCCTGAGCCATCCTTCACCTTAATATCCGCAGTCATCTTGTTGATAAACATAGCACCTGAGCCATCGTCGATATCTAGCGCTAATCCTGCTGGCACTTGTAGTTTCAAATCGATATAGGGTGAGTAATTGCTAAAGCTGCTATGGGATTCAAAGTCGGCCTTAAGCTTGGCTTTGTTGGCCTTTTTCTCAAGGGTGAGAATGACTTTGCTATCGTCATTGCTATAGATATCAGCGACTAACTTAATTTGGGTCAGGCCTTCGACACCGATGATTTCAAGGCTGCCCGCACCTGTTTCGGCAACGAGTTCCTGTAAGTCTTGAGCATCGAGGCTGAGTTCACGTTGCTCGTGGTCTAAATCCGGCATGCCAGCGGCGTTCACATTGATAATGCAGCCAGTGAGTGACACGCCAACCGTAAAGAGGGCGACAAATCCGAGGGTGAATATAAAAGGGCGTAGTGACATTTTCTTCTTCCTTGTTATCGACACTCGACGACCGACTGAGTGCAACACTGATAGCGATTAACTTTATGTAAGTAGAGATTGCACATCCTATGCCAATTTTAAAATGTATTAATAATCATGCGGATAAGTTAAATGTGTCCGCTTGGGCGCAGGCGGACATGTCCGCTGAATGAGTGATTTTCCCAAAGAGTGGTGAAATTACTCACTTATTCGGTTAGCGTGTGTCCAACATTCCTGCTTGATTTAAAGCGCAACTAGAAAGGATTCACATGGATTACTTAACGACCAATAAAACCGCCTGGGATGCCCGCACTCGAGTGCACTTAACTTCTGATTTCTATGATGTTGAAGGCTTTTTGAGTGGCAAAACATCCTTAACGGAAATCGAATTAAATGAGCTTGCGGTGACGGACAAAAGCCTACTGCATCTGCAATGTCATTTTGGTTTAGATACCCTGTCGTGGGCGCGAATGGGCGCAAAAGTGATTGGGGTTGATTTATCCGAAGTGGCGATTGCTGAGGCGCGTAAGTTGGCGCAGCAGACGCAGTTGTCTGCCGAGTTTATTTGTAGCGATGTCTACAGCGTTGTAGGCAAGGTTGAGCCGCAAGATATTGTTTTTACCTCCTATGGCGCGATTGTTTGGTTGCCGGACTTAACACTCTGGGCGCAGACCATTGCGGCGTGTTTAAAGCCCGGCGGACAGTTTTATATGGCCGAGTTTCATCCGGCGCAGCAGCTATTCGATGGCTATAGCTATTTTAATCGCGGTGAGCCAGACATTGAGCAGGAAGGGACTTATACCGAGAATGCCGGTGATGAGCAGCAAACCTTAATGTGCTGGTCGCATAGCTTGTCTGAGGTGATCAATGCCTTATTGCAGGCGGGCTTAGTGTTGGAGTTCTTCCACGAGTTTGCGTTTAGCCCCTATAACTGTTTCGAAGGGCTAGAGGCGCAAACCGATGGTCGTTATGTACTAAAACACCAAGGGCAACAGGTGCCCTTGGTATATAGCATTAGCGCGCGTAAGCCTGCTTAATCCTTGCCGTTTTTAACTGCGGGATTAACGGCTACGGTAGACTGGATACTTAAGATATTGATTATCGTAGTAAGGGCTGCGTTCATAGAACCAGCGTAAGCGTGCCTCGGGATCGGCGGCAAACTCTGGGTTTTCCAGCGCTTTGTTAAATTCCGCCTGTAGCTTTGGATCTTCCTTAAGCATCTTGGCGGCCAGCGGCTCTACCGCGTAGTCCTCAATGTATTCGGTACGGGTAAAGATAGGGTTAAAGAAGCCCCATTGCAGTAACGAGTCCGGTGATTGTGGCTCAAGCAGTAAAATCGCCAGATCGCCTAAGGGTTGATCTGTACTGATTTTCACTGTGCCCGCGGGCAAGGTGGTGGTCAGTTTCGCCAGTGTCGAGTCGGCCTTCACTGTGAGTCGTCCCTCGAACGCCTTGGAATTAAACACCGGATTGCTCAGGCTATATTGCTGCAATTTAAGTTCGGTTGGTTTGCTTAAACGTGTCATCCGGATGCCGTGTAGATTCAAGCGGTCAATCACTTGTGTCCACTGGGCGGGAATATAGTAGGCGCTCGGGCGAGTGACTTTAATATCCGGCACGGTTTCGGCCATCACTGGTAAATTCGGGTACAGCTTAGGCTCGCCAGTCCAACGCACTACCTCGGTGCCGCTAATCGGACTTTTCTCAAGAGTGTAGTCGATGCCTTTAAAATCCCAGCCTTTAGCCAGTGGTGCCGATTTCCACGTTAATGTGATCAGTGGTGAGGCGCGGTATTTATCCTCTTGAATCGCACTCTTTAACTTGGTCGCTTGGTCGCCCACGGTTTTAAGGGTTTGCTCAAGCATTACATAGGTGCCAAGTACGCGCTGCTTAAAGGGTTTTAAGCTGTGGTTCTCAATCAAAATAGTCGGCAGATGGCGGGCATCACCATAACCATTAGAGAAGCGTGGGCTTGGGTTCCACAATGACATGCCCTTAGTGATATCGGTATTGTCTACGGCGAAGATCAGCGGACCCGGAATATGGCCTTGGGCGGTTAAGGCCGCTTCTACCGCTGGGCGATAGCTATTTTCGAGCCAGCGGAAACTGGCGGGACTCAAGCCTTGGGCGAGGTTGTAACCGAAGGTTATATCGTATTGGTAATCGATGCCGTCGGTGACATGCACATCGATATACAGATCCGGTTGCCACACATTGATTGCCCGCAGCATATTCTGCATTTCTAAGGTGTCGGCCTTGGCATAGTCACGGTTCAGGTTGAGATTATTGGCATTGGTGCGCCAGCCCATATTCACCGGGCCACGTTGGTTAACGCGATTAAATTCGCCGCTGCGCTCATGGGCATCAACGCTAAACATAGGCACAAACAGCAGGTTGGCTTTTTCGAGTAGCTCGCTTTTGTCGCCTTTGACTATATCTCGCAGTAGCATCATGCCTGCATCTTTACCGTCGATTTCACCGGCATGGATACCGGCTTGCACCAGAATTGTCGGCTTAGTGTTTTGCTTTAGCCGTGCCGATTCGTTAATGCCTTCACTGCTGGCGACATACATCCAAATGTCGCGGCCTTGAGGGCTCTGACCTAGGCTGACTTTTTGCAATTTAGTGGTTTCGGCCGCCAATCGGTCGAGCCATGCGATGGTGTCGTCATAGCTTGGGCTTTCGGTGCCGTTGCTTTGCTCGAAGGGCGTCGCCCATTCGTTATCGGCGCTGAGTAACAGAGCTTCGCTGCCACCATGCCAAGTAATACTCGGCGGGAGAATGGCATCATTGACAAAGGTATTAGCGCGAGTCGGTGTCGCTGCGACTTCGGGGGCGGTTTCTGTCGCGCTCAAAGCGCTACTGCTGGCATCTGTTTCAACCGCGTCGGTTTTAGCGGCCTCAGTGCTGGCAACTTCAGCGTTGGCAGCTCCAGAATTAGTCACTTCGGGTTGTGCGACTTCGGTATTCGCGGCAACGGCTAACTGGGCTGTGAATAATGAGCCCGCCGATAAGCAGGCAATGGCGATAACGGAAGGGGAAAACAAGCGCATGAAAACAGTCCACACATCGAATTTTTATTAGGGCGGTATCTTTTCATTAAGCCCCTACAAGTGCAAGGGCTGCCAAGGGTTTATCTTGGTATGACGGAGTGATTTTTCGCTGCTATTCCCGTGGTGACGGCCTATGCGCGCTTGGTAGTTTTATGTAACACGGTTTGTCCGCGATAGGCGACTTCGATAATCTCGATATCGGCGTAGAGAGCTTCGACGGCAATGGCAAGTTGATAGATAAGCCACCCGTATCCCGTGAGGGCAAATCCCTGTGCGACTTCATTTGCCAAAGGGGGCGAATTCGGTGCCGAGCTTGCCAAGCTAAGTTGTAATCTGTGTTGCAACTCTTGCTCTAATGCATTTGGTAGTGTGGGCAATGTGGCTGTTTTACCTGCAACAAATTCGCTAAGGCGTTGCAGATAAGCCGTAAGCTCGGCGGCGACTTTGTTGATTTGGTGGTAAGCCTCTTTGTCGGCCTCCTGCCAGCGACTCAAAGGTAATAATTCGAGCAGGGTGATCAGCCGCACCTGTTTATTGACTAATTCCGCCAGCAGCACTTTATGTTTTTTTAGGGTTTGGCTTTCCCACTCGAGGGAGAAAAACAGTTTCTTCTGAGTTAATACCGCCTTCATCGCCGCTTCGAGTTCGGCGCGAAAATCTAAATCATGGTTGGCGGGGGCCTGTAAATGTTGGGTCAACACCTTGGCCATATTATCGATGGCATTGGCGAGCTGACTACGCCAGTCCTGTTTGGCTTTAATCGGGAAGATAAACAACGACACCAGAATCGCGATAACACAACCCAGCAGAATATTGGCCGTGCGCCAGAGTGCCTCTGAGGTGTCGTGGTTCGCATCGCCCACCACGATAATAATGGTGAATCCTGCCACCAGATAGGCATAACTGTAGCGTCCCGCCGAGATAAAACAAATCAGCGTCACCCCTAAAATTAACAGCCCCATAATCAGCCAATAACTGTCGAGTGTGGCCACTAACATCACGCCATAAGCCGAGCCTAAACAAGTGCCTACCGCCCGTTGCTGTGACTTTTCAATCGCACCGCCCACCTGTGGCAGACTCATCATAATGATCACAATCGTCACCATGCTCCAAATAAAATGCGGCGGCGACCAAATGGCATTAATGGTGACGGCAATCAGCAGGGCGAGGCCGAGTTTGAGGGCGTGAATGGCGCGGAAATGGCGATAGATAAAGTCGGCAAAAGGGCTTGCAGGGGCAAAGACGGACATAGTGCAACACTCCTTTGGACTGATGGTAGCCAAGCCATTATCGCAGAAACGCACTTCGCCCGTGTGGTTGGGCAGATAAAGAAATGCAAATTGCGAGGCGGCGCTGTTTGAGCTTAGTCCAAGGCACCGCCAAGATCACATTAAAGCTAGGTAATTGACATTAAATCAGTAAGATAGCGTGCGGCCTGTACAAGCCTCAGTCATAAAAAAGGCTTGAATAAGCAAGCCTATTCAAGCCTTAGGATGCGCGTGCGTGTTAACTCGGTTCTTGAGTCGGTTGCTCCGCAGTGTACTTATCCATAATCACGGCACAGGCGGCGTCACCTGTGATGTTTAGCGCGGTGCGGATCATGTCAAACACTCGGTCGAGGGCGAATAACAGCGGTAAACCATCAATGGGAATACCCGCAGCCAATAGCACTGCGACCACTAAAAATGATGGACCTGGCACTCCCGCTTGACCAATGGCGCCTAAGGTGGAGGTAAAGATAATCGCGGCATAGGCGGTCATTGAGAGGTCAATGTTGTACATTTGCGCGAAAAACATCGCGACCAGACCATAATAAATCGCGTTACCACTCATATTGATGGTGGCACCTAAAGGCAGCACAAAGGCAGTGGTGGCCTTAGAAACCTTAAGATCTTCTTCGCAGGTTTCCATATTTACTGGCAGCGTTGCCATTGATGACGCCGTCGACAGTGCCATCACCTGCGGCTTTTTCATCGCAGAAATAAATTGGCGTGCCGAGACCTTAGAAAACAGCTGCACCACTATGGGGAAGAACACAAAACCATAGAGCAGAATCGCGGCCACAAACACGGCAAACAGCTTAAATACGACTTCTAAGGCATCAAAACCAAAGGTGCCGACGGAATCGGCCATCAAACCAAACACACCGATAGGGGCAATCACCATCACGCAGTTGATCATCCACACAAAGGCGTCGACGACGGTATTTAACGCCGCCATGATGGGCTTAGCGCCATCACCTTTGACCTTAGTCAGTGCGATACCAAAGAAAATACTAAACACCAGTATTTGAAGGATATTTCCGCCGTTTAGCGATTCGAACACATTAGTTGGGATCATGCCGATAAAGGTGTCGATCACTCCGGGGAGTGCGCCATGTTCGGCGGTCACTTCCATCAAGCCACTGCCACTGTGGGCGGTAAAGTCAACACCGGCGCCGGGTGTAAACACCTTACCCATCACTAATGCCAAAGCGACAGCAAGGCCTGAGGTGACGATAAAGAAGCCAAAAGTGCCCACGCCAATCTTACCCGCCGAGGGGCTATCACCTAAGCTGGCGGCGCCACTGATGATTGACACCAGTACCAATGGGATCACTAGCATTTTGATTAAATGGATAAAAATGGTACCCAGTGGTGCGAAGATACTCGCACTTTCACCCATCATAAAACCCACCAGTGCGCCAATAATCATGGCGATAACCACTTGTACACCAATGTTGCCTAATAAACTCTTGCTCTTCATTCTTGCGAAACTCCCCGGTTGCCGTAGCATTTTGTGTCTTAAGACTCGTGATCTATTTACAGGCCAGCCTTTGCTTTTAGCGTAAAAAGCTAAGCCCCGACAGGTTTTTTGGGCGCCTAAGGTATCACAGTTGCTGTAACGGGTTTTGTGAAACATCATCAACCTTGGTTTGAAAATAACCAAAACCTAAATAACATGACATATAAATAAATAATATTTAAAAATTATCGTATTAAAATGGTTTTTATTTAATTAAGACTTGTTTTTTGTCCATCGAATTGATGAATTGTGATTTAGGCTTTGATGGGCGCAGATATCCTCTCGTATTCTTGGCACCGGTTGAGTCGCGATAATTCCCATCTTTTACTTGTATAAATCTTGAGAGTGGTGAATAGCCAAATAGCCTCCATGACTATTCAACTCTTTGACTTACTCGGTTTTCCCTATGACAACACCATTTCGAGGACATTATGAATATCACTTCATTCTTTGGTAAACCTGAGTCGTTACAGTGCTGGATAAGAAAGTGCATCGAACAACCGGGACTAAGTTATTGGCTGGTCTATCAAGATCTTGATCAAGGTGAATCCCTTCAACTGACCACATTGTTGTTCCCGATAGTGGTTAGGGCGTGTTGACGTTTCGAGATTAGATTTTGTTCGTTCTGGCAAGCACGTGCTCGCGAAACGAGGAATGAAGTGTAGTTATTCTACTCAAATGACGAGTGACAAAGAGCAAGGGCTTGCCAGGCGAACCCTTCGGGCAGCATTTGGCTGGCGTTTCTGCCGCGTTATCGTCCGTTTATGTAGAATAACTACACTGTACGGACTTTGCCTTGCATAAAAGCCAGCCAAATTGCTGCAAAAATAACCCTGAAACTTCAACACGCCCTAATATGAGGGATCTATCGGATGCCGAAATCGATGCCTTTGAGGATGGCTTAAGCCGCAGTGACTATGGTTATCTGCTAAATACGGATCAAATCGAGGATGTCATTGCTAATCTTAAGCAGCAAAAAGCTCAGCCCAGTGAACAGGAACTGCTTGAGGCTATTATCTTTTACTATGAGCGAGATGCGTTTATCGATATTTAAGTATTTGTATTTAGATGTTTTTAATCAGATGAAATGCCGACGTTTTACGTCGGCATCGGCGTTTAAAGCGAGGTAGTAAGCGGTGCAGTGTTTAGTGGTTATTGAGGTATCGAGTGCCCTGTTTATTATAAATTCAATGTTGCTAGCACTCGATACTCTTTTCGCCCTAAGGCATTGCTGGGAAAGTGAATGAGCTACCGATACCTAATGGCAGACCTAATGCCCAATATGCCAATAAGAAACCGCTCCAAAGCAGGAGAAAACTGATTGAAAACGGCAGCATCAGCGCCACTAGGGTGCCAATACCTGACTCCTTAACGTATTTTTTGCAAAACACCACTATCAGCGGAAAGTAAGGCATCAGCGGGGTAATGATATTGGTTGAAGAGTCGCCCACGCGGTAAGCGGCTTGAGTCAGATCGGGCGATACGCCCAGTTCCATTAACATGGGCACCATGATGGCACCAATCAACGCCCATTTGGCTGAGGCCGAGCCGACTAATAGATTGACGAACGCGGTGAGAAACACAATTCCCACCAAAGTCACACCCATCGGAAGGGCCAATTCTTTCAACGCCAACGCGCCTTTAATCGCCATTAATGCGCCTAAATTGGATTGACCAAAGGCATAAATAAACTGGGCGCAGAAAAAGGCCATAACGATGTAATAACCCATGCCGCTCATGGACTTACTCATGCCTTGAATAATGGCTCTGTGGTTATTCGCCGTGCCCGCAACATAGCCATAGACTATGCCTGGCACGAGGAAGAACACAAAAATAATTGCCACAATGGAGCGCATTAAGGGGGCCGAGGCACTGGTTAGCGCGCCATCGGTACCACGCCAAGCAGAGTTGTCACCATAGGCGGTAAACACCAGCCCTAAGACACATAACAACATGGCGCCCATAGCGAATTTGAGACCGCGGCGCTCATGGGGCGCCAGCTCATCAAGCGTTGGCAGCGTGCTAGGATCGCCATTCACCGCAGTGTTTTTTAGGCGCGGCTCAATCACTTTATCCGTTAAGAACCAGCCAATTAAGATAATTAACACGGCAGATGCCGACGTAAAGAATATATTATTCAGTGGGTTAATTGTTAATGTGGCGGCAGCTGGGTCGGCCGATAATCTTGCCGCCGCCTGAGTTAAGCCGGCTAACATAGGATCAAGACTCGATGGCACGCCCACGGTTGCAGAAAAACCACCGGATACCCCAGCAAAAGCAGCGGCAATACCGGCTAGGGGATGACGACCCGCAGCATAGAAGATCACCGCGCCGAGTGGGATAACCAGAACATAACCCGCATCAACCGCGACATGGCTCAGTATACCCACTGCGATAAGTACCGGAGTGAGTAACATCTTGGGGGTCACTGATAAAATTGAGCGCAGCCCCGCATTAATAAAGCCAGTATGCTCAGCCACGCCAAGCCCCAGCATAGCAACCAGCACGACACCGAGCGGTGGAAAAGTCACAAAGGTTGATACGAGTGTTGAGGTAAAGGCGGTTAATGCACTGCCTTCGAGCATATTGACGACTTGAATTGGGTTGCCCGTTCGGGGGTCGATTTCATCAAAACTGACGCCCGATAACCCCCAAGAGATCAGCCAGACCAAGCCTAGAAATAGTGCAAATAATACTGCGGGGTCGGGGAGTTTATTCCCTACGGTTTCGACGGTATTGAGAAATCGCTGGAATCCTGTGGCAGGTTTATGATTTTCCATTTGGGTGCCGCTTCCTAAAAGTGATGATTGTTATTGGTGATTATAAAAACGCAGCATTAATTTAAGCTTGGTTTAACTAATCGATAAGAAACAAAACACATAAAAAATCTAACGCAGTGACGTTAGTGCGGGTGGGGTTTAGTTACAAAATCAACAGACAAATAAAAAGCGCGGGTTCATCACTGAACCCGCGCTTTTTTACTCAACAATGTGTTTGATTACATTATCTAAATGAATTCGCTACGCTTATGCCTTTGGGCCCGCGTTACGGATGGCGTCTGACACTTGATACTTCGCGAAGTTCTTAGTGAAGGCTTCGGCCAGTTTTTGGGCGTATTCGGCGTACAGTGCTTTATCGCTCCAAGTGTTCACTGGGTTGAGTAGATTGCTGTCGACACCGCTAACCGCTACAGGCACCGCGAGGTTTAAGGTATCTAAATGAACGGTTTCAACGTTTTTCAGCTCGCCGCTGACAATCGCATCGACAATGGCGCGGGTGGTTGGGATGTCGAAACGTTTACCAATACCGTGTGGGCCGCCAGTCCAGCCAGTGTTAACTAGGTATACTTGGCTACCGAATGATTCGATACGCTTCATCAGCAGCTCAGCATACACGCCCGCAGGACGTGGGAAGAACGGCGCGCCGAAGCAGGTAGAGAAGGTTGACTGAATCGCAGAGGTTGAGCCGATTTCAGTCGAACCGACTTTCGCCGTGTAGCCAGAGAGGAAGTGGTAAGCCGCTTGCTCTTTGCTCAGGATAGAAACTGGTGGCAACACGCCAGACACGTCGCAGGTTAAAAACACCACTGCGTGAGGCTCGGCGCCACGGTTGTCTTCTTTACGCTGGGCGATATGCTCGAGCGGGTAAGCCGCACGGGTGTTTTCCGTCAGGCTGCTGTCTTTGTAGTTAGGCACGCGGTGTTCGTCCATTACCACGTTTTCCAGCACAGTACCGAAGCGAATCGCATCCCAAATCACTGGCTCATTCTTTTGGCTTAGGTCGATACATTTGGCGTAGCAGCCGCCTTCGATATTGAATACGCCGCCCGGTGCCCAGCCGTGCTCATCGTCACCGATCAGGAAGCGTTTTGGATCCGCAGACAGCGTGGTTTTACCTGTACCCGACAGACCGAAGAATAGGGTGGTGTCGCCGTCTTTACCTACGTTTGCCGAGCAGTGCATTGGCAATACGCCTTGGGCTGGCAACAGGAAGTTTTGCACGGAGAACATCGACTTCTTCATTTCGCCAGCGTATTTCAGGCCCGCTAGCAACACTTTGCGCTCGGCAAAGTTTAAGATCACTGCTGCATCTGAATTGGTACCATCACGCTCAGGAACACAGACGAAGTCTGGTGCGTTAATGATTTGCCATACAGGCTTGTCTTGACGGTTAAATTCTTCTGGGATGATAAAAAGGTTGCGGGCGAACAGTTGGTGCCAAGCGTATTGAGTCGTCACGCGCACTGGCTGGTAATGTTCTGGGTCTGCACCGACTTCGAGGTCAGATACAAACAACTCTTTATCGGCGAGGAATGCTTCTACACGCGCCCATAATCCTTCAAAAGCACCGGGTTCAAATGCTTGGTTGACGGGTCCCCATTCGATATCAGCCGCTGAACTAGGTTCTTTAACAATAAAACGATCGCCAGGAGAGCGACCTGTGCGTGTACCGGTTTTGGCAACCAGCGCACCATTGGCGGTTAATTCACCTTCGCCGCGGAGCAGGGCAAATTCGACCAGTTGTGCTGTTGAGGGGTTGTAATGAACGCGGTTTAATCCATCCGCCATAGTGAGGTCTCCATTGACTTGTATTTGTAAGGTTATTTTTTATCGATCGTCTGCCGATTTTGCTTTTATTTATCGCCCGAGGCGTGCTAGGGGACAAAGTGTGCCGATTGTATCCTATCCGTAGCTAAAGTGTGAGCTGGATCATCGAGGTGGTACAAAAAAGGGCACCCAAGGTGCCCTTTTGACAGTAAGTAAAAACTTACTGCTGGGTATTTGAAGTGGTGCCATTGGCATAGATTGCTGCAACATCAATAGCATCGAACACGTATTTCGCATTGCAGTATTCACAACCCATTTCGACCTTACCGTCTTCCGCCAGAATGGCTTCGACTTCGGCTTGATCGATGGTTTTAATCGCCGCCGCGCTGCGCTCGCGTGAACAAGTGCATTTAAAGCTGACTTCGATAGGATCGAACAGACGTACTTCTTCTTGATGATACAAGCGGTGTAATACGTCCTGCGCTTCTAGGGTGAATAACTCTTCCGCCTTGATGGTCGCTGTCAGCTGACATAAATGCTCGAAGTCGGCATTATGATCTTCTTGGCTTGGTAATATTTGCAGGAACATGCCAGCAGCTTGTTTACCGTCGGCAAATAGCCACATTGCTGTGGGTAATTGCTCTGACTGGTTAAAGTAGTCTTCGACACAGGCGGCTAAGGTGGGTTTATCAAGGGCGACCACACCTTGATAGCGTTCGCCTTCGTCCGGTGTGAGGGTGATAACCATATAACCTTGGCCAAACAGGTCGGCTAGGCTGGCATCGTCGGCTAACTCGCCATCCCAGCGGGCGATACCGCGTAATTGCTGCTGGTTATTGCCATTGATCACCGCCAGCGATACTGGGCCATTCCCTTGCAACTGCACGCTAATATCACCGCTAAATTTTAGGGTGGCGGTTAATAAAGAGGTCGCCGCCAGCAACTCGCCGAGCAGGGTTTGCAGCACAGGAGGATAGGCATGTGAACCTATTACCTGCTGATAGCTGTCTTGCAATTGCACCAGTTCACCACGCACATCGGCATTATCGAACAGGTAGCGGTGTAAAATATCTTGGGTCATTTTGTATCTCACTATTAGGTAACTTTTACGTAATTCTTAGCATTCTTTAAATCGAATAAGTTGGCGTCGTTGCTTTTTATCCGGTTTATGGTCGGGTGCAGGATTATTAAGAATATTCAATCGTCTTGCTTCGGCATTTAACGCGCGTTTAGCGATGCTGGCGGCGGTTTCTTCGTACAATTCCTGTGCAATTGATGCACTTTGGCGTGATTCTGATAATTTTTTTATGACGATCTCTTTATCGTCATAACCTTGTCGTATCTTAAGGACGGCACCTATCTCAGCATTCTTACTAGATTTGGTGCGCGCACCGTTGTAATGTACTTTGCCGCCGTTGATCATTTCTTTGGCTATGGCTCGAGTTTTATAAAAACGTGCGGCCCATAACCATTTATCGAGTCGAACGCTGCCACTGTCGCCTGAACTTTGTGTCATAGTGTCTCCAAGATAAAAGATCGATGAGTTCACATGCTGAGTAATAAAATGCCTAAGTCGCATTGCTATTATGTTAAAGAGTGGTGCGCTTCACACCCTTTTTAGGCGGGCAAAGTTAGCATAAATGGCCAATTTTCGCCAATTGCAATACTGTTATGGGGTTGTTGCCAAATGCGGCCTAGGTTAGCATGTGGCGAACATGATAATTTTTATAATCAGAACAGAGACCTGTATTGAGGGTCCACATAAATATGGATTTATTAGATAACGTTATCGCAAAAGCTGCAGGTATTCCGCATAAGCCGTTGAGTCAGGTTGTTTTCTGGCTTGGTTTTATTCTGAGTTTACTCTTAGCCGCGCAAATTACATGGAAACTCGTGCCTACCACCTCTTCTCCTACAGCATGGTCTCCCACTGCGGTGACCACGGCGGGTAAAGGGGCTGGGCAAATTGATCTGGCAGGATTACAGCAACTCGCACTTTTCGGCAAAGCCGACGCCAAGGCGGATAAACCTAAAGTCGAAGTGGTCGAAACCGTAACCGATGCGCCAAAGACTTCCCTTTCTATTCAACTGACGGGGGTGGTGGCATCCACCGCTGACCAAAAAGGTCTAGCGATTATTGAATCCAGTGGTAGCCAAGAAACCTACAGCTTGGGTGATAAAATTAAGGGGACATCCGCTTCGTTAAAAGAAGTCTATGCAGACCGGATTATCATTACCAATGCGGGTCGCTATGAAACCTTGATGCTTGATGGTTTGGTTTACACCAGTCAAAGCCCAGCGAATCAACAATTACAAAAGGCCAAGAGCGGAAAAGCTGAAGTCGTTAGCCGAGTGGATCAGCGCAAGAATGCTGAAATCTCTCAAGAACTGGCCGAATCTCGCAGTGAACTCTTAGCCGATCCCAGTAAAATTACTGACTATATTGCGATTTCGCCCGTGAGACAGGGAGAAAACGTTGTTGGTTATCGCCTCAATCCTGGCAAAGATGTGAACCTATTTAAGCAAGCAGGCTTTAAACCCAATGACCTTGCTAAATCGATTAATGGATACGACCTGACCGTAATGAGTCAGGCGTTAGAAATGATGAGCCAATTGTCTGAATTAACTGAAGTTTCTGTTATGGTTGAACGGGAAGGACAGTTGGTTGAAATCATGTTTAGTTTGCCGCAATAACACGCGTTAGGGGAAAGTAAAATAATGAATAACAAACGGATTCGACGCAAACTGATTGCTGGAGTTGTGGCGGGCGCCACTATGCTGACCTCGCAATTTGTTTGGTCTGAACAATATGCGGCCAACTTTAAAGGCACTGATATTCAAGAGTTTATCAATATTGTTGGTAAAAACTTGAACAAAACCATCATTGTTGACCCGACGATTCGCGGCAAGATCAACGTTCGCAGCTATGATCTGCTCAATGATGAGCAGTATTACCAGTTCTTCCTCAACGTGCTGCAAGTATACGGTTATGCCATCGTCGAGATGGAAAATAACGTTATCAAAGTGATCAAAGACAAAGATGCGAAAACCGCGGCGATTCGTGTTGCTAATGACAACGATCCTGGCCTAGGCGATGAAATGGTTACCCGCATCGTGGCGTTGTATAACACCGAAGCCAAGCAATTAGCACCATTATTACGTCAGTTAAACGATAACGCTGGTGGTGGTAACGTAGTGAACTACGATCCATCAAACGTGCTGATGCTCTCTGGCCGCGCTGCGGTGGTTAATAAGTTAGTTGAAATCATTCGCCGTGTAGATAAACAGGGTGATACCTCTGTTCAAGTCGTGCCACTTGAATATGCTTCTGCTGGCGAAATGGTGCGAATTATCGATACCCTGTACCGCGCGACAGCTAACCAAGCGCAGCTCCCAGGACAAGCGCCTAAGGTTGTTGCCGACGAGCGGATTAACGCTGTTGTGGTCAGTGGTGATGAAAAGAGTCGTCAACGGGTGGTGGAGCTGATCCACCGTCTCGATGCCGAGCAAGCCAGCACGGGCAATACGAAAGTACGTTATTTACGGTATGCCAAGGCCGAAGACTTAGTTGAAGTGCTAACTGGTTTTGCCCAAAAGTTGGAAGGTGAAAAAGATCCTAGCGCTCAGGCAGCGGGTGGTGGCAAACGTCGTAATGAAATCAATATTATGGCCCACACTGATACTAACGCATTAGTGATCAGCGCTGAGCCAGATCAAATGCGCACTATTGAAAGCGTGATCAACCAACTCGATATTCGCCGCGCCCAAGTATTAGTCGAAGCCATTATCGTGGAAGTTGCCGAAGGCGATAACGTCGGCTTTGGGGTGCAATGGGCCGCGAAAGCGGGTGGTGGAACTCAGTTCAATAACTTAGGCCCAACTATCGGTGAGATTGGCGCGGGTGTATGGCAGGCGCAGGATAAAGAAGGAACCTATATTACCAATCCAAACACAGGTGACGTGATTGGTAAAAACCCAGATACAAAGGGCGATGTTACCTTACTTGCTCAAGCCTTAGGTAAAGTGAATGGTATGGCATGGGGCGTTGCTATGGGTGACTTTGGTGCCCTAGTACAAGCCGTATCGAGTGACACTAACTCAAACGTACTTGCAACACCTTCTATTACTACCTTAGATAACCAAGAAGCCTCTTTCATCGTCGGTGATGAAGTGCCTATTCTTACCGGTTCTACCGCCAGCTCAAACAACAGCAACCCATTCCAAACCGTTGAGCGTAAAGAGGTTGGGGTGAAGTTAAAAGTGGTGCCGCAGATCAACGAAGGCAACGCGGTTAAGCTTGCGATTGAGCAAGAAGTCTCCGGCGTAAACGGTAACACGGGTGTGGATATTTCCTTCGCTACTCGCCGTTTAACCACTACTGTTATGGCTGATTCAGGCCAAATCGTGGTACTCGGTGGTTTGATTAACGAAGAAGTCCAAGAAAGCGTGCAGAAAGTGCCATTCCTCGGCGATATTCCAGTACTTGGCCATTTATTCAAATCTTCTTCCAGTAAGAAGACCAAGAAGAACCTGATGATCTTTATCAAACCCACCATTATCCGTGATGGTGTGACGATGGAAGGTATCGCTGGTCGTAAATACAACTATTTCAGAGCATTGCAGCTTGAACAGCAGGAGCGTGGTGTCAATCTAATGCCTGAGACTAAAGTGCCGGTATTAGATGAGTGGAACCAGTCTGAGTATGTGCCGCCAGAAGTGAACGATATTTTAGATCGTTATAAAGAAGGCAAAGGACTAGAGACTCAGATGCGTAAAACTGACCCGACTCTCAAGTCGCTGGATGAAAACAAAAACAAAGATAAAACACAATGAGTGAAATACAAGTATCCCAAGTCGAGGATTTAAGCTTAGTTTCCAATGAACTAGGTATTGAAGCCGAAGGTGATGAGGTATTTCGCTCCAGCAGCAAAGAGCGTTTACCCTTTGCCTTTGCCCACCGCCATGAGGTGATTTTAGCCTATGGCGATGATGGCGCCTTGAACCTGTTTTATACCGCCAAAACCCCGTTAGCGGCGATGCTTGAAGCGCGTCGCTACTCGGGCGTGGATTTACCTTTGGTACAGCTCGAGCCGAGTAAGTTTGAGGTCAAACTGACTCAGGCCTATCAAGCCAATTCCTCCGAAGCGCAGCAGCTGATGGAAGACATTGGCAATGAAATGGATTTATTTACTCTTGCAGAAGAGTTGCCACAAACCGAAGATTTGCTCGAAGGCGATGATGATGCGCCGATCATTAAGCTCATTAACGCCCTGTTATCAGAAGCGATTAAAGAAGAAGCCTCGGATATCCATATCGAAACCTACGAGAAGCAGCTAGTCGTGCGTTTCCGTATCGACGGTGTGCTGAAGGAAGTGCTTAAGCCGAATCGTAAGCTGTCATCCTTGTTGGTGTCGCGGATTAAGGTGATGGCGCGCCTCGATATCGCCGAGAAACGTGTACCACAAGATGGCCGTATTTCGCTGCGGATTGCGGGCCGCGCGGTGGACGTGCGGGTATCGACCATGCCATCGAGCCACGGTGAGCGTGTGGTGCTGCGTTTGCTGGATAAGAATGCCGGTAATCTGGATTTAAAACAGCTGGGTATGACGGACAGCATCCGAGCCAAGTTCGATGAGCTTATTCGTCGTCCCCACGGCATTATCTTGGTAACGGGTCCTACGGGTTCGGGTAAGAGTACCACGCTATATGCTGGGCTTACTGAGATTAACTCTAAAGATACCAATATCTTAACCGTTGAAGATCCCATCGAATACGAATTAGAAGGCATAGGCCAAACTCAAGTTAACACTAAGGCGGACATGACCTTTGCCCGTGGTCTACGGGCGATTCTGCGTCAAGACCCCGATGTAGTAATGATCGGGGAAATCCGTGACCTTGAAACCGCCCAAATTGCGGTGCAGGCATCCTTGACGGGTCACTTAGTGATTTCGACTCTCCACACCAACACCGCTTCGGGCGCGATTACCCGTTTGCAGGATATGGGTGTTGAGCCTTTCTTAGTCTCATCAAGTTTGCTCGGGGTATTGGCTCAGCGCTTGATCCGTACCCTCTGTCCAAAATGTAAGACTGCGCATGTGCCCGATGAGCGTGAACGTGAACTGCTGGGTATTACTGCCGATGATCCACGCCATATTTATCGTGCCAACGGCTGTAAGGCCTGTGGTAACAGTGGCTACCGTGGTCGTACTGGCATTCACGAACTATTGTTGGTCGATGATAATGTGCGCGAGCTTATTCACGGTGGACGTGGCGAACTGGCGATTGAGAAATATATCCGCCAGTCGGTACCAAGCATTCGCCACGATGGCATGAGCAAGGTGCTCTCAGGTATCACCACTCTGGAAGAAGTCCTAAGGGTGACCCGCGAGGAGTAAGCTATGCCTGCATTTGAATATAAGGCGTTGGACGCCAAGGGGAAGCAGCTTAAGGGCGTGATCGAAGCGGATACCGCCAGACACGCACGTAGCCAATTGCGCGATCAACGCTTGATGCCGCTGGATATTCTGCCGGTCAGCGAAAAAGAAGCCAAGGCGAAAGGTGCGGGATTTTCGCCCTTTAAGCGCGGGATTTCAGTGGCGGAATTAGCGCTGATCACCCGTCAAATCGCGACACTGGTGGCGGCGGGCTTACCGATCGAGGAATGTCTTAAGGCGGTAGGCCAGCAATGTGAGAAGGCGCGGCTTGCCAGTATGATCATGGCGGTGCGCTCCAGGGTCGTTGAGGGTTATAGTCTGGCCGATTCCTTGGCTGAATTTCCGCATATTTTCGATGACTTATACCGCGCTATGGTGGCCTCGGGGGAAAAATCTGGCCACTTGGAAGTGGTGCTAAACCGCTTAGCCGATTACACCGAACGTCGCCAGCAGCTTAAATCTAAACTGCAACAGGCGATGATTTATCCCATCATGCTGACGATTGTCGCTATTGGGGTGGTATCAGTGTTACTTGCGGCTGTGGTACCAAAGGTCGTTGGCCAGTTTGAGCATATGGGCGCCGAGTTACCGGCGACGACCCGTTTCTTAATTGCCGCCTCGGATTTTGTCCAACACTATGGTCTGTTTGTTGTTTTAGCGATTGGTATTCTGTTGGTAGTGTTCCAGCGTCTACTCAAATCACCGATTTTCAAGATGAAATACCATACGTTTTTGCTGAAAATGCCAGTGATTGGCCGAGTGAGTAAAGGGCTCAATACTGCGCGTTTTGCGCGTACCTTGAGTATTTTATCCGCCAGTTCGGTGCCTTTGTTGGACGGGATGCGCATTGCCAGCGAGGTATTGCAAAATATGCGGGTACGGGCGGCGGTGGATGATGCAACGGCGCGCGTACGGGAAGGAACTAGCCTCAGTACCGCGTTGACTAACACTAAGCTATTCCCGGCGATGATGTTATATATGATCGCCTCGGGGGAGAAGAGTGGTCAGCTCGAAGACATGCTTGAGCGTGCTGCGGATAACCAAGATCGCGAGTTTGAGAGTAATGTGACGCTCGCCCTCGGCGTATTCGAACCCATGTTAGTGGTGAGTATGGCGGGGGTTGTACTCTTTATCGTAATGGCCATTCTGCAACCGATATTGGCGCTGAACAATTTGATTAGTGGCTAGTTTTTGACATTATGGAATATTGCCTTTCAGTCATACGGCTGAGAATGGCACAGGTTTTTTAGGAGATGTAATCGATGCAAATGAATAAAAAGCACAAGGGTTTTACCTTACTTGAAGTGATGGTGGTAATCGTTATCCTCGGTATTTTGGCGTCTATGGTGGTGCCAAATCTGATGGGCAACAAAGATAAAGCCGACCAACAAAAAGCGGTATCTGACATAGTCGCGCTCGAAAACGCTTTAGATATGTACAAGTTAGATAACGGTGTTTATCCAACGACTGAGCAAGGTTTAGAAGCCTTGGTGCAAAAACCAACGATTTCACCTGAGCCTCGTAACTACCGCGAAGAAGGTTATGTAAAGCGTTTACCACAGGACCCATGGCGTAATAACTACTTACTGTTAAGCCCTGGCGAAAACAGCAAGTTAGATATCTTTAGTGCAGGCCCAGACGGTCAACCAGGTACCGAAGATGATATCGGTAACTGGAACTTACAGAATTTCCAATAAGATGTTAACGCTGCGCCACGCCGGCTTCACCTTGATGGAGGTGATGCTGGTGATTTTGCTAATGGGACTCACCGCCGCGGCGGTGACCATGTCTATTGGCAATTCGGGGCCACAACAGGCGCTGGAAAAAACCGCGCAGCAATTTATAGCCGCTACAGAGTTAGTGCTGGATGAAACCGTATTAAGCGGCCAATTTATCGGTATTGTGGTGGAAAAAACCAGTTATCAGTTTGTTTTTTATAAAGATGGTAAATGGAATCCATTGGAAAAGGACAGAATTCTGTCTGAAAAACAAATGGAACCTGGTGTGGTGATTAATTTGGTGCTCGATGGTTTACCGCTCGCACAAGAGGACGAACAAGATGACTCTTGGTTTAAAGAACCTTTAATCGAGCCCTCTGCGGAAGATAAGAAAAAGCACCCTGAACCACAGATTTTGCTATTTCCCAGCGGCGAAATGAGCGCCTTTGAGTTGAGTTTTATTACCAAGACAGATAAAGGCCCCCTCGACGTATTGGTGGTGGGCGATGCCCTTGGCCGTTTAACCCTAGGGCGCCCCGATGAAATACGCTAAGGGCATGACGTTACTCGAAGTGATCGTCGCCTTGGCGGTGTTTGCGATTGCCGCCGTTTCAATCACCAAAAGCTTGGGTGAGCAAATGGCGAATATGCCGATTTTGGAGTCGCGCACCCTTGCTCAGTGGGTAGCCGACAATCAAATGGTCGATGCCAGACTCGAGCCTCAATTTCCGGAAATCGGTAAAAAAGAGGGCCAAGTAGAACTGGCGGGTAAGGATTGGTACTGGCGAAAAGAAGTGGTGAAAACCACCGATGATAATTTTCGCATGATCCGTATTAGTGTCAGTGAAGATGAGCGTTATCAGCGTATTGCAGCACAAGTGAGCAGTTATGTCCTTAAAACAAACTAATGCTCATCGGGGGTTTACCCTGCTGGAAATGCTGATCGCGATTGCGATTTTTGCCATGTTGGGGTTAGCGGCCAATGCGGTACTCAGCACAGTTCTGACCAATGATGAAGTGACAAAGAATTTCTCAACCCGTTTAAAAGCGTTGCAACAGGGCTTTGGGGCGATTGAGCGCGACTTGGGACAGATGGTTGCCCGCACACCTAGACTCCTCGAAGGTGGCCGCGGAACAACGGTATTTCAGACGGGGAATGACCTTTTAGATTCGGAGTCCGAGGCTTTAGTCTTTTACCGCTTGGGCTGGCTCAATCCAGATGGCTTATTGCCCCGTGGCAGTTTGCAGTCGGTCGCCTATGTCGTACGAGAAGGAAAATTAGAACGCTGGTATTTTCCTTACCCTGAGCCGGAATTTGGCGCCGAGCCAATCAAGACGGTGATTATCGATAAGGTGCTCTCGGTCGAGTATTCCTTCTTTATGGAGGATAAGTGGGAGCGCAAGGTTGAGGCGACTAAGTTACCCAAAGCCATTGCAATCGAAATTGAGATTGAAGGTCTAGGTAAGATTCAGCGTAAGTTTATGCTGCCTCTGGGCGCGGCGGCGCCAGAAAAGTCTAGTGATGAAGACAACAAAGACGAAAACACCGAAGACAATAAAGAAGACAACGGTGACAAAGATAATAACGGCGATGGTTCCGGTAACGGGGAAGAAGATCCTGGCACCGGTGAGCCAGAAAATGAGGATGGCGCATGATAAGGCGAACTCCTACTAAACAGCGTGGTGTCGCGCTGATCGTCGTATTACTGATCGTGGCCATGGTGGTGATTATTGCCACCAATATTACCAGTCGTAATCAGTTGTCGATGCGCCGCACCTTAAACTTAGCTCAGTACGATCAGGCCTATTGGTATGCGATTTCCGCCGAAGAGCTGGCGAAGAAGATCCTCAAGCAGGACTTCGACGATTCAGAGGGGCGTGTCCATAAGCAACAATATTGGGCCATGAGCGATGTGGTATTTCCGGCAGAATATGGCGAGATTGCAGGCAAGATCACCGATATGCGTTCGTGTTTTAACTTAAATGCCTTGTCCGTCACCACAAAAGATGTGGAAAACGGTCAACCTAAATTGCCCTTGGCTGCTAAGCAATACAAGGCGTTATTAGTGAGTTTAGGTATGGATGATTTTACCGCTGATCATCTCACTCAAACCCTAAAGGATTATATCGACGAAGACACGATCACCAGCCCCTATGGCGCTGAAGATGCCGAGTATGAAGCACGCCACGTGCCATACCGTGCCGCCAACACTCTGATGAATCATCGGAGTGAGCTGCGGGCAGTGATGGGATACACACAGGATATTTATTTGAAATTATTGCCCTATATTTGTGTTATCCCGGGGAATGACAGGCAATTGTTGAATGTGAATACCATTGATGTCGAACAAGCAGCGCTTCTGGCGGCCATGCTCGATAATCAGATTTCTGTCGGTGAGGCGGAAAGCATTATTAACCAGCGCCCTGGCGATGGTTTTGCCAAGATTGATGATTTTTACGAATCCTCCTCAATGGGGTCGATTAAATGGGAAGATGCGATGAAGTCGACTTTTGTGATCGACAGTCAATATTTCCTCCTTGCCTCGGGCGCAAAGGTCGACAACGCCATTTTTAGGATGGAGAGTGTGCTCAAAAAGGGCAGCGGTAACAAAATGGATGTGCTCACCCGTCAGTTTGGTGGACAAAAATAATAGCAAACAAGCTCAATCCCTTAAGGTTGAAGCTGGTGGAGAAAAACTGTGAGTGAACGGCTATTTATTCGCTTAGGCAGAACCGCAGAGCAGGCATGCTCTTGGCTGGTTTGGTCCGAACAAGAACAAGAAATTATCGCCTCAGGCGAACTGGCCAACGCCCAAGGTTTATCAACCTTAACTGAGCGCGCGGGCAATCGCCCCATTGATGTGTTGGTGCCAGCTTCCGCCATGACGCTCACCAGCGTGAATCTGCCCGAAAAAGGCCAACGCCAAGCCTTAAAGGCCCTGCCTTTTATGTTGGAAGAAACCATCGCCGAGGATGTGGATGCGATGCACTTTACCGTTGGTCCACGCAATGGCGATGCCCTCAGCGTGGTCGCCGTTGCCCATGAGCAAATGCAAACTTGGCTCAGCTGTTTGGCCGAAGCGGGCTTAAAAGTGAAGCGTATTGTGCCTGATTGCTTGGCCTTGCCATTGCAGGAATGCCAATGGGCGGCCATGCGTTTTGGTAACGAGTTATTGTTGCGTACAGGATTAGGAACGGGCCATAGCCTGCCTTTATCTTGGTTGCCAGTGGCAATGAAGCAACTGACGGCTCAGACAGACGAGGTGTCGGTCGCCAGTTACACCGAGATGGCGTTGGACGGTGTCGAGCTTAAGCCACAGCCACTCGACTTACCTATGTTGGTGCTGGCGCGCGGCATTTTACATGCGCCGATTAACTTACTGACGGGTGTCTATACGCCTAAGCGCGAATACAGTAAGCATCTGTTGCAATGGAAAAATGCGGCAATTGTACTAGCCATTGCTATTGTGTTGTCTCTGGTAAATAAAGGCTTAACCATTCATCAGGTAAATGGCCAAATCGCCGATTTGAAGGCGCAAAGTGAAGCCATTTATCAACAAGTGATACCAGGCAATTCACGCATCGTGAATTTACGCTCGCAGATGGAGAGCCAACTGCGCGCACTCCAAGGCCAAGGCAATGGTGCAGAGTTTTTTGCTATGCTGGCGGGGTTACAAGACGCCTTTAAACAAGTACCTGAGCTAAAACCCAATAGCTTACGATTTGAAAGTGCCCGTAATGAAATCCGCATGCAAGTCACTGCTAAAAATTACGCGCAAATTGAGAAGTTTAAAGAGATTGTCGGCCGTCGCTTCCAAATGGATGGTGGCACGATGAATAGCGGTGAAGATCAGGTCACCAGCACCTTAACCTTGAGGAGCAAATAAGATGGATAATTTGCGGACTTGGTGGCAAGGGCTTGCGTCGCGCGAGCAGCAGATCGTAGGTTTTGGCGCCGTATTTTTAGTGATCGGTCTATTTTACTGGGGGATTTGGACACCAATCGCCAATGCTGAGGCCAATGCACTGCGCAACTTAACGGCGCAGCAGCAAACCTTGACCTATGTAAAGCAGACGGCGAATAAAATCGCTGGCTTAAAACAAAGCGGCGCTAAGCCGACGATGAGCGGCAGTTTAAGTTCAGTCGTCAACCAAACAGCGGGCAGTTATGGCTTAGTGATCACTCGCATGCAGCCCCAGGGCGATAAAATCCAAGTGTGGATGGATGATGTGCCATTCGACGCGTTACTCAGTTATTTGAATGATTTAGTGCAGCAAAAGGGCTTATCCCTTGAGAGTGTTGATTTGGCGGAGGCTGACGCGCCTGGCTATGTCAAAGTAAGACGGATCCAACTAGCGCAATAGGTTAAGGTGTAGCTGTGAGTCTGATAAAAAAGATTATTATTGGTGTACTAATTTATATCGTGTTTTTAGTGGCGTTGTTTCCTGCCAGTGTGGCCGTGCGCCTCGCACCACTCCCAGCGAATGTGGGAATTTCTGGAGTGAGTGGCAGTATTTGGGCGGGTAGCATTGAAACTTTGAATATTCAGCAGCGCCAATTGGAGCAAGTGCGTTGGGAACTCAGCCCTTGGTCTTTGTTTTTAGGCAAAGTGAAGCTGGATTTTCAAGTAGGTAGCCGAGCTACACCCGTAAGTGCTAAAGGGTTAATCACTTGGTCAATGGCTGGCATTAGTGCGCAGGGATTACGCTTTGAAGCGCCCGATAGCTTCTTAATTGGTAATACTAAGCTGCCCTTTAGAACCGAAATTAATGGTGAAGTCAGCCTGCTGGTGGAAACCCTAGAACAAGGTAAACCTTGGTGCGAACAATTATCGGGTAAATTATTCTTAAACCAAACCAATGTGAAAAACCAATTTGGCGATTATCCACTGGGTAATATCGAGTTGGGCCTTAGCTGTGTTGAGGGGAAAGCTCAGCTCGCTACCGACGAAAGCAAAAACCAGTTGGGAATTATCGGTACCTTACAGTTAGACGAGGGGAATATGGTCAAGGTTGCCGCTAAGATCAAAGAGACCAACGAACAGCCGGAAGATATGCGTAAATCTCTTAATATCCTCGGCAAGCGTGGAGATGACGGTTACTTCCCTATTGTTTATCAGGGGCGTATTCCTGGGCTTTAATCTAGCCAGTAATGTAACCTAATGCATGATTTGATAAAGGCACCTTGGGTGCCTTTTCTATTTCGAGGAGTTAACTCGCGAGATCGTTAAGCAACAAACGATAGTCGCTAATGGCCGGAAAATCATTGAAGGTTTTGGCTGGTTTTTGGCTATCGGGATTGCTGATCCCGAGCTGATGCCCCACGCCCGCTAAGCGCGCTGCATTTAAAATGGGTTCACTATCATCGATAAACAGGCAGCGCTCTGGCACGAGGGCGAATTTTTCAAATAGCGTTTGCCAAAATTGTGGGTGTTCCTTGGGATAACCCGTTTCATGGCTTGAGATCATCGCATCTAAACCACTTCCAAGTTCAGTATGCTCTAGCTTAAGAGCAAGACTCTTAGGGTGGGCATTGGTGACTAAGATGCGTTTTTTGCCCGCGGCGGCGAGAGCATCGAGAAAAGGCATACTGTCTTGGCGCAGTTGAATACGGTCAACTAAGTCGCGGTGAAGCCCCATAATGTCGAGCTGCAGCTCGGACTGCCAATAATCGAGGCAATACCAATCTAACGTGCCTGCGACTCTGCCGTAGGCTTCTTCCACCAGTTGTTGTGCCTGGCTCTGGCTTAATCCCCGCTGCTTGCTCAGCTCCTGTGGCACCAGACTCAACCAAAAATGGTTATCAAAGTGCAGGTCGAGCAGGGTGCCATCCATATCGAGCAGTACAGTATCAATCTTCTTCCAGTCAAACATGGGATATCCTGTGTGGTTAGGTCGGCTTGTAGATCAGCTTATCTTGTCAGCATGACACTTTGTGCTAGGCTTGATTAATTCGTTTTTGTCTAAAAATGAGACACTTGGATATGGATATCTGTTCATTCGCCTTGCTTACCCAAGCTCCAAATATCACTAGTTTACAGCAAGAACTCACGACTTTGTTGCAGCATGAGTGGTTGCCACACATTAACCAGCGTGATTATCACGCGGGCTCTCAGGGCGGTTGGGATGTGTTGGCTCTTCGCTGCGCCGAGGAATATCGAGTCGCGCACCCCATTTTACAAGCCTTTTCCATTAGTGCCGCGACAGATTGGGATAATTTGCCTTCACTGGAATCGAGCCCCGCGCTGCTGCGGTTTATTCAATCCCTTGCTTGCCCAGTTAAATCGGTGCGCTTAATGCGCTTACACGCTGGTGCTGAAATCAAGCCCCATAGGGATCAGGGATTATCACTTGAACAGGGTGAGGCTAGATTACATTTGCCCCTACAAACCCATGATCAGCTTTATTTTTATGTGGATGAGAAACGTGTACCTATGCGGGCCGGAGAGCTTTGGTATATCAATGCTGACCAAACCCATTGGGTCGCGAATAAAGGCGTGGATGCCAGAATTAATTTGGTGATCGATTGTGAAGTCAACTCGTGGTTAAAGGAGCTTATCCATGATGCCAAGATCAAAGCCTAATGCAGGGCAGCGCGAGGCGTTTCTAAGATTAAAGCTGTTTGCTCAGGCGCTGTTGCAATCCCATTCAGCGGGGGAGGCAAAGCGGCTTATCGATCCAATGCTGGCGCAGTTATGCCAATTGACTGGGTTGGAACTGCACCCGGCGTTGTTTCTCGATACAGAGGCGAGTATTACGGCTTTTGGCAAGGCGGTATCACCGACAACTGCGGCGCAATGTGCAGAAGATCCCGAACGTAGCAGAGTGTTTATTCAGGGAATTTATCAAGCGATACAGGACAAACTTAAAGCTAACTCGAACCATCCTGTGCACATACTCTATGCCGGAACCGGGCCTTTTGCTTGGTTAATCTTAGCCTTATTACCGCTATTTACGGCGAAGCAAGTGCGAGTAACCTTACTCGACATTCATCGAGCGTCATTGGAGAGTGTTGAAAAGCTGCTGGCATATTTCGATGTAGCGGATCGTGTCGATGCGATTATTTGTGCTGACGCTACGCTTTGGCGGCCAGCATCAACACAAACCTTTGATCTGATAATTTCTGAAACCATGAAACACCTGCTGCAACAGGAACCGCAGGTACAGATTTTTAGCCATCTACAGCATTTTTTAGCAGAGGATGGATGTTTAATTCCTGAGTCGATTGAGTTGGATGCATGGCTCGAGCTAAAAGAGCGGCCACCCATTTATTTGGGTCCTTTATTCTGTCTCGATTTAGCTCATGCCCGCTTGCTCGCTCAAGGTGACAGAAGTGGGCTAGTGGGGAGCTTATTGTTACCCGATTATGATCCTCAACCCGTAAGCCTAAAATTGACGACGCAAATCAGGGTTTATGGCGAACATCAATTACTTGAAAATCAATCACAATTAACCCTATCTCAATATAAAAAATCCTTATGGCTTAAACCTCTGAGCAGAGTGGACTTCCGTTACGAGCTGGGAACATATCCCGATTTTATCTTTCAATATCAGCAGCAGAAATTGCTACTTGTTGGCAGTGAGGATTTGAGTTGTTTGGGGATTTATCACTTGCAGCGGCTATGGCAAAAAATTCAGTTACAAAAGCTTGGACAAACCAATGAGGTGACAGAGGGAGAATGGAACCTAGATAAAGCGCTGCTGGATCTTTGCGGTATTGGATTAGAGCCTGGGATGAAGGCGCTCTATCAATATGATAAACAGGCTGATTTTATCGCCTTCGTTCAAAGGCAAACTAAGCTGACTACAGCGGATATTGTTGGCATCAATCAGCGATTGCGCGCCTTATCCCAAGCTGAGCCAGAAAACGGCAATACAGAGCTAGCTTATAGCGATGCTTTACCTCAAGTGCTTACCGACGCCCAACTCGCCTTTTGGCAACGAGAAGGTTATTTAGTCATCCCGCAAGTGTTGTCAAAAGCCCAATGCGCGGCGAGTCGAGCCGTGATTTGGCAGCAGCTTGGCGCGAATGAAAATGATCCATCAACTTGGTACCAGTCCCATGAGTTGATGCAGAAAATCATGCTGCAGTTATTTCGTCATCCCGTCCTCGATGCCAATCGGCAAACACCTCTAATCCGCCAAGCCTTTGAACAATTATGGCAGCGTACCGATTTGGTGATGACGACTGATAGAGTGAGTTTTAATCCCCCTGAAACGCCCACTTGGCAGTTTCCTGGGCCCAATATGCATTGGGACATGCCATTGCAACTGCCTGTGCCATTTGGAACACAAGGATTAATTTATCTTACGGATACCCCTGCCGAGCAGGGGGCATTTTGCTGTGTACCCGGCTTTCACCTCAAAATTGAAACCTGACTACAGGAACAAAACAAGACTGATATTGAGTTGCAGCAACAGCATTGGGACGAGTGGCCGATTAAACCTATCGCCGCGAGCGCAGGGGATTTAATCATTTGGCACCATGCCTTGCCCCATGGACCGACGCCAAATCGGGGCCTGTTACTCCGCATGGTGCAGTACATTAATTTCTATCCAATGGCCAGCTAATGATTAATTTTAATGAACAACAGCAATGCTATTGGCAATTGCTGCATCAGCCTGAATCATTGTATTTACTGTATCAAGCGCAGGATGTTGAGCATTTTGTTGCCTTGATGGCAGACTTCCTCAATTGGCCTGAGCTAAATTTAGAGCAGATGCTGGCATTTATTGCCTTACAGCAACCAAGCTTCATTCCAGATTTAGCACGCTTCAGCCAAGTTTGGTTTCCTTCTCGCTATCATGCTCAAACCAAAACAATCAGTTGGGTTCCTATCTTTCAGCGGTTATCAAAACCTTTCTTGGAGGACGATATCTGCGATGCTCGTCGTGGTTTACTGGCTAGTTTTATCCAGCCTCAAACCTTGCTCGAACCCTTATTATCTCAACGCGAAAGTTTGCCCGCGATCAATCCTAATTTGATGATTTTCCATTGGTCCCGTTGTGGGTCAACACTCGTTTCAAGCAGTTTTTCCCTACTCAAAACTTGCCGAGTGTTATCCGAATCCATGCTCTGCAGCGATGTGATGCACCATGATGCTTGGCCTTCGAGCTTAATACCGCAGCTGGTGGATTTATGTTTAAGGCTACAAGGGCGGTTGAGGCCTGATGAGCGTGAGCTAGTGATCAAGTGGAATGCGTGGGATTTAGCTTGTTGGCCCATGTTGCTAGAACTCTATCCTAATAGTCGAGTGCTATGTCTGATGCGCCATCCCAGAGATATTTTGGCTTCGCATCAACGAGAGGCAGGGATGCATATGGCGGGGCGGGTGAAGGCTTTATTTCTCTATTCATTACCGCTTAGTGAAAATACACATGGTGAGTCTAGTGAAAACACACATGCTGAGCCAAATTTAGACGCATTTCGAATGGATGTGTTGCATGGTTTTGCCCAGCAAACTGCTGCACTTTATCAATCAAGTCGTTGCATCTTAATGGATTATCAACAATTAAATGCGCTTAAACCCAGCGTACTTTCGGCCATTCTAGAATGGCCGTTAGCCGCAGAAGATATTGAGCACTGGCAAGGCCACTGGCGCTTTGATGTAAAGCGACAAGGGCAATTGTTTGTACCCATGGTACCCGCCCAATCTACCCCATTAAATGAATCACAAACTCTCTCATGGCAGCTGTTATTGAATGCTTATGAGCAACTGTTGCAACCTTTAGTTCGAGATAAAAACCATGATGCTAGCTGAGTTAAATCCATTCACTGGCTTGAGTATTAAGCCTGCCAATGCAAGCGATAACTTATTTATGGCAGAACTTTTTTATTCAACTAAAACCTTCTTCTATGAGCTTGGTTTACCCCTTGATGTCGTACAGAACATGTTGGAGCAACAATATCGGCTGCAACAAGTCTCTTATCGGGAGCAATATCCACATGCCATTACCTATATATTGTTTTATCAGCAACAAGCGGTCGGCAAACTGATGCTCGATACCAATGAGCATAGGGTTCATCTTGTTGATTTTATTATTGCGCCAAGTATGCGAGGTCGCGGTTTAGGCTCTGCGGTATTAGAGGCGGTCAAGCTTGAGGCGAGGCAACGTCAGTTGCCTGTTCATTTATCAGTAGAGAGTGAAAATACTCAGGCTAAATCACTTTATTTACGGCATGGATTTCAGTTTCAAAGCCGTTCCGAAACCTATGAGTCAATGCTATGGCCTTAAACGTCGGCTGATAATTTACACAAAATTATTTCTGCTTAATTGTGTTTGCCGATTTTTCAGATATGTTTAGTTGTAGCTAAATTGTTTTCATTATGTTTCACAATAGGCCTTCGATTGTGTGATGTGAATGATGTTGTCATCAGCAAAAGGACTCGCTGTCGATTAATTGTCGTGAGTAATTAAGTCATTGCAAGACGTTACATAGACAAAATCGTTATTTAAGGAGAAATACAATGTCAGATCCATTTATTGGAGAAATCCGCATGTTCGCTGGTACTTTCGCTCCGCGTGGCTGGGCGCTTTGCAATGGACAGTTATTGGCCATTTCCACCAACAGCGCGCTTTTCTCTCTTCTGGGTACAACCTATGGTGGCAATGGCACCACAACCTTTGGGTTGCCTAACTTGCAAAGTCGTACTCCTGTGGGTACCGGAACTGGTGCAGGGTTAAGTAATGTTGTTTTGGGACAAGTTGCCGGTGTTGAAAACGTTAACCTCACTACCAATCAGCTACCCATTCATGCACCAACAGCTACTTTCATTGGTAATGCAAGTAGCGTAACAGCAACGGTTGATGTTGCTACCACCACGGCCACTGCAATGGTTCCTCCGGCAGCAGGCGCGACTACCTACCTCTCTGCTACGACAGCTAAGGCGGGGCCTACCAGTGTTGCGTTTAATGGATTGTTTACCAGTACGGCGCCAGATTCTACCAAGAGCAGCCTCGGTGGAGTGCATGGTAGCGTTACACCTGCTGGCACCGTAACCGTCAATCCTGTTGGTGGAGGACAGCCTGTCGGAATTCGCAATCCCTATCTGGGGATGAATTTTATTATCGCGTTAGAGGGTATTTATCCGTCGCGTAATTAACGTTGGATAATTGCTATTAAATTAATTCAGTAATCCAGAGGGAATTAAATCTTCTGGATTGCTGGTTTTAGCTACTTTAGCTAAATCAAAAATTTTCGTACACAGCTATTAAGGGGCTTAATATGTCATGCTGCAAAACAGATCATCCCGATGAGCGATATCAAACTCCGGCTTGTGGATTCGTAAATATAAATACAGGCATTAAGTGGATCGTTCAACTGGGTTTTGCAGCAGTAGTGTTGCTAAGTATGAGTGTCAATGCGGCTTCAATTCCTTCTAATGTCATTGTCGATTTCAATGCTTCTGGTTTTGTTGAGAGTGCAGACCATGGATCAAATGTTTTTACACAGGGTGACTTTAAAATAACTTACAGCGCCGCTAACTGGTTTCAGGATACGGATGATGGTCAGAGTAATTCTGCCGGGTTATTTGCAGGTATGTATTCTGGAGTTGAAACAATTACTGTCGAAACCACCTCGGGCAATGAATTTGACTTCGTTAGTTTTTACATCAATGCATTTGGTGGTGGTTTTGCCTCGGTTGAGGGCTTTAGAGACGGATCATCTGTGGGGACTCAAAGTACTGGGTCTGGCTTTGGTCAGGCTAATGGCTCATTTACTGTAACGTTAAACAACAATCCCTTTGATAATGTTGACAAGGTAGTTATTACTTCAAATGGCGGCGGTTATTTTGATGTATTTGATAGCTTTGTATTTAATACGGTTCCTGATGTCACCCCTCCAACAGTCACCAGTGTAAGCGTTCCTTTCAGCGCAACTTATATCACTGGGCAATCACTGAGTTTCACGGTTAACACCAGCGAAAACGTGATCGTGAATATTAGTGGAGGTACCCCTCGCATTGCATTGACTATTGGTGGCACAACCAAATACGCAACCTACTCGTCGGGATCTGGAACCTCTGCGCTTGTCTTCAGTTACACGGTTGAGAGTGGTTTGGTTGATTCTGATGGTATTACCGTAGGTGCGCTTGGTTTGAACGGCGGAACCTTGAAAGATGCTGCCAATAATGACATGACGCTGACGCTAAATTCTGTCGGCTCCACAAGCAGTGTTCTTGTGGATAGTACAGCACCCACCGTTTCTTCTGTGACAGCCAGTACAGCCAATGGCACTTATAAAGTGGGCGATAGCATCAGTATCCAAGTTAACTTTAGCGAAGTGGTCAATGTCACTGGTACGCCGCAATTAACCCTTGAAACAGGCACAACAGATCGTGCCGTTAATTATGCCAGTGGCAGTGGAACCAGTAGCTTGACCTTCAGCTATACGGTTCAGGCGGGTGACAATAGCAGCGATTTGGACTACGTATCAACCAGTGCACTGGCGTTAAACAGTGGCACCATTCGTGACGCCGCTAGCAACAACGCAACGCTGACATTGGCAACACCGGGTGCTGCCAACTCATTGGGCGCCAATAAAGCGCTGGTTGTGGATGGCGTTACACCGTCTGTAACTAGCACTGCTCCTGTTGGTGGCGCAGTATCGACTGATACCAGCGTCGATTTCACGGTTAACTTCAGCGAATCCGTCAACAACATTTCTACCGATGACTTTGCGCTTGGTACTACCGGTGGCGCGACCGGCACTGTCGCCAGTGTCTCCGCGACCTCTGGCTCAAGTGTGACGGTGACCGTCAGTGGTATCACCGGCAACGGTACTATCAAGCTGAACCTGAATGGCGCAACGAATATCAGCGATGCTGCTGGCAACGTAGGTCCAGCCGCCTATACGAGTGGTTCCGCCCATACTGTGGCCATTCCGACAGTGCCTGATGCGCCAACCATAGGCACTGCAACTGCAGGTGATGGCCAGGTATCAGTTGCTTTCAGCGCTCCCGGCAATAACGGTGGTTCTGCTATCACTGGTTATACCGTGACCTCTAACCCCGGAGGTTTTACAAATACGGGTGCCAGTTCACCGATTCTCATCACCGGTCTCACCAACGGCACTGCCTATACCTTTACTGTGACGGCGACCAACGGTATAGGTACAGGCACTGCCTCGGCCGCATCCAACTCGGTAACCCCTAAAGCCGACCAGACAATTACCTTTGCCCAGCCGAGCAACTATAACTTTGGTACCACACCGAACTTGTCTGCAACTTCAGACTCCGGTCTCACAGTCACTTTCTCGTCGTCTACCACTGGTGTATGTACGGTGAGTGGCGTTGCTCTGACCTTTGTAAGCGCAGGTACCTGTACGATTGATGCCGATCAGGCTGGTAATAGCGCAACCAATGCGGCGACTACAGTAACCCAAAGCTTTACGGTGAATGCGGTAGTTCCTGATGCGCCAACCATCGGTACGGCAACCGCAGGCGATGCCGAGGCAACGGTAACATTTACTGCACCTGCCAGTACCGGTGGTGCATCGATCCTTGCTGGTGGTTACACCGTCACTGCTAGCCCAGGTGGTGCAACTGGTACTGGCTCCGGTTCGCCAGTTACAGTGACCGGCTTGACCAATGGTGTTTCCTACACCTTCACGGTGACAGCGACTAACTCGGCGGGCACGGGGGCGGCTTCGGCAGCATCGAATTCCATTACCCCGGCATCACCACAAACCATCACCTTTAACAACCCTGGAGCACAGACCTTTGGGACTACACCAACGCTGACAGCCAGTTCGTCTGCAGGCGGTGGTTATGTTGTCACTTTCACCTCATCCACCCCTGGTGTCTGTACGGTGAGCGGCACTACGCTAACATTCGTGACCGCTGGCACCTGTACTATCAATGCCAATCAGGCGGGTGATGCTGCTTATTTGGCTGCATCACAGGTCAGTCAGTCATTTGTTGTGAACCCCATAGTGCCAACGGCACCGACCAGTGTGGTGGCAACGGCGGGTGATACCCAAGCAAGTGTGGCGTTTGTGCCTCCTGCTAATAACGGGGGATCCAATGTTCTTGGCTATGTTGTATCGGTGACGCCAAATGATGTCTTACCTGTCAGTGGCACAAATTCACCGATTGTGGTGAGTGGTCTAACTAATGGTGTGACCTATACCTTTACGGTGGAAGCTGAGAATGCAGTGGGTTTCGGCCCTGCCTCCAGCGCATCTAACCCAATTACGCCCAAAGCGATCCAAACGATTACCTTCCTCAATCCGGGCGATCAGAATTTTGGTACATCGCCAACACTTACTGCAACGACCGACGCAACGGGTGGGTTGATCCCAACCTTTACCTCATCAACACCCGCTGTCTGTACGATTACTTCCGATGGTGTTTTGACCTTTGTAGCCACAGGCATGTGTACGATTAACGCAGACCAGATGGGCAATGCGAGTTATTTGGCGGCGACTCAAGTTAGTCGTTCATTCAGTGTCAATGCCGTTGTGCCAAGCGCGCCAACAATCGGCACTGCCACTGCGGGGAATGCTCAAGCAACGGTGAGTTTTAGTGCTCCGGCATTCACTGGTGGTGATGCCATTACGGGCTATTCCTTAGTATCGACTCCAGGCGGTATTACGGCATCGGGTACTTCTTCACCCATCACGATAATGGGATTAACCAATGGGACTTCCTATTCATTTACGGTTGCAGCTATAAACTCAGCCGGAACCGGTAGCGCCTCCACGGCGAGTAACGCAGTGAAGCCTAATGGTGCTCCCGTTATCAGTTCAACGGCGTTAACCAGTGCCAACCAAGATGCGGTCTATAGCTACACCTTGGTAGCGACCGACAGCGATGTCGGCGACAGTGTCACCTTAAGCGCCGTTACACTGCCAAGCTGGCTGAGTTTTAATGCAGCCACTGGCGTGTTAAGCGGTA